>JAQUQE010000004.1 GCA_028716225.1 Dehalococcoidales bacterium
GAGGTCGTTTATCGAAAGCATAGAGGTTGACGATGGGCAGATAACCTTAAACTATACCTTACCCATGCCCCCGGGTAATTCGAGACAAGAAACACTATCGGTTCTAGGTATCGTACCCATTGGTGGGGAAGGGGGGACTCGAACCCCCACGCCTTGCGGCACATGATCCTAAGTCATGCTCGTCTGCCAGTTCCGACACTCCCCCGGGCACAGGCTGCCCTGTTATTTTAGCATAGCACATACGGCAATAGCATTATCGGAAGGATGAATTCAAGACAGTACTCCCGGACCTTTAGGAGAACATCGAAAAAACACCCCGGATGGGGCAACATTCCCTTTACCGAACAGTAAATCGGGACGAGCTATCGCTATCTATATTATACCGGGCAGGATGAAAACTCTTTCTTGCCCAGGGAGACGAATATGATAGCCAGTATGCCCAGTATTCCCCCTGATGGGAGAGCCAGGATGGACCCGGCCAGCGCCAGGCCCCACTTCCGCCTCTTTAAAGCGTAGATACCGCCGATCAGGGCGATTATCGCGCAGACAAGCAGCACGATCCCTATCGCCATCAGGATAGCTGATGAGATGCCGGCTGCCTCCGCAATCAGCGATTGCAGGTCAGTCACCTCGGGTACCCACATGCCAGCCCATTCGTTCAGCGCATCACTGATTTCAGCACTGAGGCCACCCAGTTGGCCAACGAATCCTCCCACCACAATCGCGGTAATACCCCCGGCAATGCCCATAGCTCCGGAAATTATGTCCAGAACACCCGCTGTTGTCGGCTTCCACGTCTTTTCCATCGAGTCTACCTCCAAAACGATTTCTCGTCCAGATATACTACCACAGGGTCTTCCTTTTAGCCATTACCTTTTATGGAAACGGTTAGCTGCTCCCGACCCGGGAAGGTGCGGTAAATTCATCATTAGCCAGGGCGACAAAGATGAGAGCCAGCGTCCCCAGAACCGGCATACAGGGAATGGCGAAGATAGCACCGATGACCGCCATTATCCAGAGCCTCCGGCGCAGGGCAAATATACCGCCGATCAGCGCCACCACACCCAGGATAATTGAGGGTACGCCAAGCGGCTCAAAGCCGAGAATACCTCCCGTCTCACTGACGAAATCGCCCATCAGCACGACAAGGCCGCCGCCGCCGATGCCGATCATACCGGCGATGATACTGAAGACGCCCGAGGTTATCGGCTTCCATGACTTCATTATGTTGACCATATCCGCCTCCTGAATTCCCCCAAAAAGCGAGATGCTTATTTTCTACCAACAACATTATCACAGAATCGCCATTTTGAATAGTACCGGAGGCGTTGCTTTTGAAGCCAGCTGGCGATGAAATAAGCCATGGCTATCCGATTCAACAGTCGATTGAGGTCAAGAGCCGTTGGAGAAAGACAAAGCTTAATAGAGAGATTAACGAATATGTGAATGGTCGGGGTGAGAGGACTTGAACCTCCGACCTCAGCGTCCCAAACGCTGCGCGCTAGCCGACTGCGCTACACCCCGCTATCGGGAACAAATATAGCAGACCACCTGCTCAGGGTCAAGCGGGCGTGCCGGCCACACAGGCCTTCAGTCCCGGCAGTCCGGGCAGATATCAAACGCCTCCGGAGCGATCCCGGCTGTCTTAGCGATATACTCCAACTGTCTCTCGGGAGCCCAGTACTTGCCGCACTTGCTACACTTCTTCAGCTTGAACTCCATGGTCACGTGAGGCATAGTGATCACCCGAGTATCGCCGACATCCTCGAAACTGATCGCCCGGGTAGGGCATACGAAAGAGCAAGAACCGCACCCGATGCACACCTCGGAGAAGTCGTAGAACGGGGTAGCCATCTGCCGGTCGACCCCACGGTTGACCAGGGTTATCGCCGATACCCCCACCACCTCCTGACACACCCTGGTGCATAAGGCACAGAGAATGCACTTGTGGTTGTCCTCTTCCAGGCTGAAGATCGGCTTATCGACGCCCAGATCATGGGCCATTTCCTGTACCACCTCTGAGTCGGGGCACCTCGCCAGCAGCAACTCGATCACCGTGCGGCGGATGTTATTAACCTCCGGTGTTTCGGTCCTGACGACAAGACCCTCCGCCACCGGATAAAGACAGGAAGCTACCAGCCTCTTCCGCCCCTTCCGGGTCACTTCAACCATACAGAGACGGCAGGCACCGTAAGGGGATACCTCCTCATGGTAACACAGGGTTGGGATGTGGATGCCGTTCTCACTAGCTACTTCAAGTATTGTCTTTTCCTCTTCCGCCCGACATTCCCGTCCGTCAATAGTCAGTTTTACCATCCTCTATCACACCTTCAACTTACTTTTACGGCGCCAAGCTTACAGACATCATAGCAGGCCCCGCACTTGATGCATTTTTCCTGGTCCAAAATAACCGGCTGCTTCTTACCCCCGGAGGTTATCGCCTCCGCCGGGCAGGACTTGATACAGAGCCCGCATCCCGGGCACTTTTCCTTGATAATCTGATAGGTAATCAGCTCCTTACAGACACCAGCGGGACACCTCTTCTCCTTAATATGCGCTTCATACTCGTCCCGGAAATAACGGATGGTACTCAAGACCGGATTGGGCGCCGTCGAACCCAGGGCACAGAGAGCACCATCGGTCAGTGTCGTGGAGAGACGCTCCAGCAGATCAATGTCGCCTTCCTTGCCCCTGCCTTCGCTGATACCATCCAGTATCTCCCGCATCCTCTTTAAACCCTCGCGACAGGGGACACACTTACCACAGGACTCTCCTTCGAGAAAACCGATGAAGTACTTGGCGATATCCACCATGCAGTTGTCCTCATCCATCACAATCATACCGCCGGAGCCCATCATCGAACCGGACTTGGTCAGCTCGTCGAAATCGACCGGCAAATTGATCAAGCTGTCCGGAATAACCCCGCCGGAAGGACCGCCGGTCTGTACCGCCTTGAACTTTTTACCTCCGGGAATGCCGCCGCCGATATCATAAATGATTTCCTTAAGCGTTATTCCCATCGGGACCTCTACCAGACCGGTATTGTTGACCTTACCCACCAGGGAGAAGATCTTGGTACCCTTGCTGTTAGCGGTACCCGTTTTGGTATACCAGTCGGCACCATGATTGATTATCAGGGGGACGTTCGCCCAGGTCTCAACATTGTTAAGCGTGGTTGGTTTTTCCCATAGACCCTTTTCGACGGTATGGATATACTTGGCACGGGGTTCCCCTACCTTGCCCTCCAGCGAAGCCATCAGTGCCGAAGACTCGCCGCAGATAAAAGCACCGCCGCCCCGGTTTATCCTGATGCTGAAGTCAAAGCCGGAGCCGAGGATATTCTTACCGAGCAATCCGTACTCTTCAGCCTGCTTGATGGCTAACCTGACATTCTTCACCGCCAGCGGGTACTCGTGGCGCACATAGACATAGCCCTCATGGCCGCCTATGGCATAGGCCCCGATTAACATTCCTTCCAGGACACTGTGCGGATTACCCTCCAGCAGACTCCTGTCCATATAGGCACCGGGGTCGCCTTCATCGGCGTTGCAGATGATATAGCGAACGCCGTCCGGCGAGGGGGCATTACGGCAGGACTCCCACTTAATACCAGTAGGAAAGCCGCCGCCGCCGCGTCCCCTTAAACCCGACTTCTTTATTTCCTCAATGACTGCCTCGGGCTTAATCCCGGACAGCACTTTACCCAGAGCAGCATAACCGCCTACCGCCAGATAGTCCTCGATTGAGGAAGGGTCGATATAGCCGTTATTACCGAAGACAAGCCGCTTCTGGCCGGCATAGAACGGTACTTCATGCTCGTGGACTATCTTCTTGCCGGTGTTGGGATCGGCGTAGAGCAGCCTGTCGATGACGTTGTTTTTGAGCACCGTCTCCGAGATTATCTCGGCGGCATCGTCGGCGCTTACCCGCTGATAGAAAATATCCCTGGGACGGATAACCACCAGCGGACCCCTTTCACAGAAGCCGTGACAGCCGGTAGTCCTGACATCCACCTTTTCCTCAAGCCCGAGCCGTTTAATCTCATTCTGGAAAGCTGTGGATACCTTTTCACAGCCAAAGGCATGACAACCGGTCCCGCTGCATACCGTAATACAGGGCTTCTTGGCATCCCGTTTGCTGACTATCGATTTTCTTGCCTTTTCTAGTTCCGCAGGAGAGCTTAACCTTTCCAATAGCTACCCCTTTCTCATCAAGAATATTGCTTAATCATATCTTTGACCTTTTCCGTCTTCATCTGACCGTGGTAGTCCCCATCGACGATTACCACCGGTCCCAGAGCACAGGCCCCGACACAGTTGACCGTCTCCAGAGTGAACTCGAGACCATCGGTGGTGCCGCCGGCCTTAACGCCCAGCTCACGCTCTATGGACTCCAGGACCTTGACCGCTCCGCGGACATGGCAGGCGGTACCCAGACAGACATTAATCAGGTGGCGTCCCCTGGGCGTTAAGCGCAGGGCCTTGAAAAAGGTGGCGATACTGTAGAGCTGACTGAACGGGACATCCAGGGTCTTGCTGACATGCTCGAGAGACTCCCTGGGCAGATAATTATACTCTTCCTGAATATCCTGTAGAATAGATACCAGCATACCCTTATCGTGCTGATATTTATCCAGTATTGCCCCTACCTTCTTTGCTATCTGTCCTGCTTCTGCATGCATTCTATCTTCTCCTTGAGCTTGGCATAGTCCTTACTAACCCTGTCCTGAATCTCCTTCACGGTTTCCTCGGACAGATGGCGGAACCTCCCCTGCAGCTTCAGATAGTCCTGGACCGGCCTCAGTTGAGGTACATCTATGGTTAATTTGTAGCGGCCGTTCTCAACCTCGTAGAGGGGGAATACCCCCGTTTCTACCGCCAGACGGCCTACCTTAATGGCTAACTCCGGAGCACACCTCCAGCCGGTAGGGCACACCGACAGAACATGAATATAAGCCGGGCCGGGGGTAAGCGCTCCCTTTCTCACCTTATCCATTAGATCGAAGGGATAACTGGGACAGGCAGTGGCAACATAGGGGATATTATGGGCAGCAGCAATGCCGGGCATATCCTTTTTCCAGGTAACCTGCCCGATGCTCTTTTTACCGGCCGGAGCAGTAGTCGTCGAGGCACCGTAGGGGGTAGCTGAAGACCTCTGTATACCGGTATTCATATAGGCTTCGTTATCAAAGCAGACATAGAGAAAATCTTGCCATCTTTCCAGAGCACCTGAGATTGCCTGAAGTCCGATGTCACTGGTAGCACCATCACCGCCGATAGCCACTACGCTTATCTTCCTATCCGGGCGTCTGCCCTTTCTCACCAAGGCCTTTAAGCCGGAATCTACGCCCGAAGCCACGGCAGCCGCATTCTCAAAGAGGGTATGAATCCAGGGCAAACACCAGGAGGTATGAGGCAGCGGTGTTGCCACCACCTCCATACAGCCGGTGGCGTTAACTACAATAACATCACGGCCCAGCGCCTTGAAGGTCTGCCTTACCGCCAGTGCTTCAGCACAGCCGACACAGGCACGGTGTCCGGGGGCAAAGTTTTCCTTTTTCTTGATTAACTTGGGAACAAAAACAGCGTATTTCTCCATTATTCCCTCACCCCAAACATTTCAAACTCCTGCTCGGCTCCTTCCCTGGCAATCCTAGTCCCCCGCTCGATTATCTCTCTGAACCCTGCTATCGAGACCACTCTGCCTCCCAGACCACCGACAAAACCAACTACCTTGGGCCTCTTGTCCAGGCTATACAGGGCCGATCTGACCTCGGAGCAGACCGGTCCACCGGGCCCGCCGAAGGAAAGCGCCCTATCGAACACGACAAGAACATCGGCATCCTTAACCGCCTGGCGGATTTCAGCAAAGGGGAATGGCCGCCATAGCCTGAGATTCAGCAACCCCACCGCGTGACCATCATCACGCATAGCATCTACCGCACTCATGGCGGTCTCGCTAAAGCTGCCCATAGTCATCAGCAGCACCTTGGCCCCTTCACAACGGTAGCACTGAATCGGGGAGTAGTAGCGCCCGAAGATATCACCGAATTCCTTCCAGGCTTCCAGAATCACCTCTTTAGACGATGTCAGGACTACATCCTGTGCTTTTTTCACCTCGGTGTAGATATCCGGCGGCCCGAAAGCCCCCATCGTTACCGGTTTGTCCGGATCCAAGGGCAGGGGATACTCAAACCGGGGCAAGAACTTGTCAACATCACTCTGCTCTTCAAGATATATCGGCTCAATGACATGGGTCAGTTGAAACCCGTCCAGGTGTATCATGACCGGAAGCAGTGTCCTGCGGTCTTCACCGATACGGAAGGCACAGAGTATGTTATCAAAGGCCTCCTGCCCGTTGGTGACAAAGATCTGAATCCAGCCGGTATCGCGCACGGACATCACATCGGAGTGGTCACCCCAGATGCTTATCGGCGCCGACAGGGCACGATTGGCCACCGCCATAACGACGGGCAATCGCATGCCCGAGGCAACATAGAGCACTTCGTGCATCAATTCCATCCCCTGGCTGGAGGTAGCGGTAAAGGTTCTCGCTCCGACTGCTACTGAGCCGAGACAGGAACTCATTGCCGAGTGTTCCGATTCAACCGGGATATAAGAAGCATCCAGCTCGCCGCTGGCTACCATCTCGGAAAGGTCTTCCACAATATGGGTCTGCGGGGTAATGGGATAGGCCGCGACAACATCAACGTTGGCCAGCTTGGCAGCGATGGCGACAGCCCGTGAGACCTCTATACCTACCCTTTGTGTCATCACTCCTCCTCTACCATATTAATCGCTTTTGTCCAGCACTCCCGGGCACAGATGCCACACCCCTTACAGTAAAACAGGTCAGCCTCAAAGTATCCCTCTTCGTTCGGCTCAATACATCCCTCGGGGCAATAGATGGAGCAAAGGCCGCATTTGATGCAACGCTCGTGCTCATAGGTCGGCCGCTGCGTCCTCCAGTCGCCGGTCTGATACTGGCGGGCACTTCCCGGCTCGGTGATTATTGCGCCAATCTCTATCTGCTGCCAGGTTGGCTTACCTTCTGATTCCGTCAATTGCTCTTCCCCCTTACCGTAGTTCCCTCATACGCTTTCTGCATCGCATTGATGTTCTTATCCGCCAGCCGACCGAAGCGATGCTTCAGCGGCTCTATCAGGGAGTCCAGTTTGGTAACCTCAGCAGCTTTCAGCAAGGCCCCGACCATAGCAGTATTGACAATAGGCACCCCCAGCGTCTCCCGGGCAATCCGGGTCGCGTCAACCGTCGCCAGTGCCCACTTGTAGTGAAACTCTTTTATAATCTCATCCGCTGTCTTCGGGGTATTAATCACCAGTATACCATCAGCCTTAAGACCGGAGCTGACATTAACGACACGCAAAAGATCCGAGGCCAGTACCACCACAACATCAGGCTCATCAATTTCAGCCCTTACCCGTATCGGATTATCACTGTCTATCCTGACAAAGGCCACCACCGGGGCACCCCTTCTCTCCGCACCAAAAGCGGGGAAGGCCTGGGCATACTTACCCTCATTTATCGCCGCCTGTGCCAATAATTCAGCAGATGTAACCGCTCCCTGACCACCCCGACCATGCCATCTAATCTCAACGAGTCCCGCCGTATTCGTCACCTAAAAGCCTCCTAAAAATTGCCATAAAAAACGCCCCTGGAGCGACTCGAACGCTCGCACCCAGCTCCGGAGGCTGGTGCTCTATCCACCTGAGCTACAGGGGCCTGATTCGATCCCCCACTTAGCTTCTAAATCATATCTTACCAAATATTTGGTATCGGATTCAATAACCAAATCAGCCAGCTTACCTAGCATTTATTCTCTACATCAGTATCAATAGAAGGATACAAGACTAAAGCTGAGCAGAGAAAACATACTGCGTCGTTGTCCTCAGCAATCTCCGCACCAGGGCTAACTGCGGCCGATATAGAGCAATCCTTCCTTCCCTTACATCCAGCGGCATATCAAGTATCTTCTGTATTACCTTCTTCTCCACCTCTCCGGGGCAAAGCACCGCCATTTCACTCCGCCCGGCACTTACTTCGATAAGTATCGGCAGCGACAGCATCTTCTGCTCGTCAGCATCTATTAAACCGGCCAGATACTTCAGCTCTTTCCGCTTGAAGAGGTGGATGCTGCCGTCATTACATAGTACGTGAGGGTACTCCTCATCCCACAAATCGGAAAGCAATTTCTGGCTGCCAGGCAGGTGGGCATTCAACACCCTCAGTTCACCCGTTAAGTACTTCTGAAGTATCCTCTCGTAGGGTAACTCGCTATCCATCCGCCTACTTTCGCTCAAGCAGTACCTTCACCCGCTTTAACCTCGACTTCTCCTCTCTATCCCTCTCTTCAAACTTCATGTTAAGGTATTTTATCGTTGCCTGCAGACCGGGGATTATCAAATGCTCCAAAGCGTTCACTATCCTCTTGGTCCGGTTAATCTCCATACCCAGCTGAGCCATGCCTCTCTGCAGCTCGGCCAGCTCGACGACAGCCTCCAGGCACTTTTCCGACAGCTCGGCAGTCCGGTCCAGCCAGGAAGAGGTGTCAATCATACTGTAGCCCCTGAGCGTCTGCTTATCCTTCTTCAGCTCAAAAGCGGGGATTTTCACCCCGCCGATATTTCTCAAGCCGGCAACAACCTCAAGGCCGCCCTCGCTGGCAGTGAGTTCCTTCTCCAGAGCAATATAACCGTGATAACCGGCAGCCAGCGACAGGGCCTTATACATCGCAGAGAAATCATCAAGCAGACCCTTCTTCACCTCTACTGTCTGTCCGGCTATCTGCAGGAATTCCATAACCAGTATCGATACCCTGTCCTTGATGAGCTTCTGGATTCTGGAAGCAAGGGTAAGCCGCCGCCTTAGCTTAATCAGCTCAATCTTGGTCGGTCTGGTTACTTTAATAAGCTGTGACATTTTCTATCTCTAATACCTCTACCGATCAGCCAGGAATATATTGCCCGGCTGAACCGATGCTGTCCCGATACTGCTAAGCCCCTCCGGCATACTTGGGAAGGTATTTCTTAATCAGATCCTCACCAATCAGCTTCAGGTCCTCTTCAGGCAGGGCCGAGAATATCGACCAGCCTATATCCAGGGTATCCTCAACCTTTCTTTTAGTGCCCTCTCCCTGAGAGATAAACTCCCGCTCGAACCGGTCGGCAACGTTCAGGTATAACCTGTCTCTCTCCCCCAGTGCTTCGGCTCCGATGATGGTCGATATCTCTCTTAAGTTACACCCTTCGGCATAAGCGGCATAGAGCTGCATAAAGACGTTATTATGGTCTTCTCTGGTCTTACCAGCCCCGATACCCTCCTTCATCATCCGTGACAGGGAGAGGAAAACATCAATCGGCGGGTATATCCCCTTTCTTTCCAAATCACGGGAAAGGACGATCTGCCCTTCCGTAATATAGCCGGTCAGATCAGGAATAGGGTGGGTGATATCATCGTCAGGCATAGTCAGGATGGGCATTACGGTCACCGACCCTTCCTTGCCTGTAATCCGGCCCGCTCTCTCATACATCGTAGCCAGGTCGGTATACATATACCCGGGATAGCCTCTCCTCGAAGGTATCTCCTCACGCATCGCGGAGAGCTCGCGCAGTGCTTCGCAGTAGTTGGTGATGTCGGTAATAATAACCAGCACATGCATCCCCTCCTGCCAGGCCAGGTACTCAGCGGCGGTCAGGGCCAAGCGCGGGGTTGATATCCGCTCAATAACCGGGTCAGAAGCGGTGTTGATGAAGGCCACTGTTTTCTCCCGGGCACCGGTCTGCTCCAGATTCTGCATAAAAAAGTCGGCATCATCATAGCTGATGCCGATGGCACCAAAAACAATGGCAAACTGCTCTTCCGTCTTCTTAACCGAAGCCTGCCTGATCAGCTGCGCCACAATCCGGTTGTGGGGCAGTCCGGAGCCACTGAATATCGGCAACTTCTGCCCCCTGACCAGAGCATTGAGGCCATCTATCGCCGAGATACCGGTCTCAATAAATTCGGCGGGAGGCTCACGACCGGCCGGATTGACCAGCCCGCCGTTGACATCGAGATAGTCCCGGGGAATTATCGCTGACCCGCCGTCTATCGGGTTTCCCGAACCGTCGAATATTCTACCCAGAATATCTCTAGCTACCGGCAGCTTCAGGGTCTCTCCTTTACACCTCACCCGGCTGGCCACCAGATCCACTTCACTGACACCGCCGAAGACCTGAATAATGGTCGCTTCTTTACTGATATCTATCGCCTGACCGCGTCTTATCTCACCATTGGCAAGCCTCACATCGACCATCTCATTGAACTGCACACCCGGAATACTCTCCGCAATCAGCAGCGACCCCTTGGTACGGCTGATTGCCTTTGTCTCTTTTACATACAGTGAGTCCAGTGTCATGCCACTCCTCCTCTCTGGGGTACTAAGCTCGTCTCCATCTCCGCCCACAACTCCTTAATCTTCTCTTCAGCCTCATCATTGGGGATATTCTTCATCCGGGATATCCTGGGGATTATCGGTGAGGTGCGGATTTCGGCAGTAGTTACTCCTGATTCCAGCATCTGCTGGGCCAGTTCGTAAAACCTGTTTATCGTCTGCAGCATCAACTGCGCCTTGAGCGGTACGCAGTAGGTATCGACTTCGTTATAGGCACTCTGCATCAGGAAGTCTTCCCGTATCATTCTGGTAACCATCAGTACCAGCTTATCACTCTCCGGCAGCGCTTCGGGACCAACCAGCCGGACAATCTCCTCAAGCTCGGCCTCCTGCTGCAAAAGCTTCAAGGCAATAGCCCGGGTAGTCTCCCACTGCGGGCTGATCTCGGACCACCAGTCTTTCACCCAGTCAACATAGAGGCTGTAGCTGGTCAGCCAGTTTATCGCCGGGAAATGCCTCTTGTTAGCCAGCGCGGTATCCAGGGCAAAGAAGGCATCCACAATTCTAAGCGTGTTCTGGGTTACCGGTTCGCTGAAGTCAGCCCCCGGCGGACTGACCGCCCCGGTTACGGTCACCGAACCGTTCCTATCCGGCCCCCCCAGACACTCCACCAGGCCGGACCGCTCGTAGAATGAAGCAAGTCGCGAGCCCAGATAGGCCGGGAATCCCTCTTCACCGGGTATCTCCTCAAGCCGTCCTCCGATTTCCCTCATCGCCTCCGCCCACCGCGATGTCGAATCGCAGACCAGCAGCACATCATAGCCCATATCCCGGAAGTACTCCGCCATAGTAATGCCGACAAAGATACTCGCCTCACGGGCTACCACCGGCATGTTGGATGTATTGGCGATAAATATCTCCTTCTCCTGCAGTAGCCTGCCCGTCTTCGGGTCCTTAAGTCTTCGGAAGCTGTGCAGCACGTCAGCCATCTCGTTGCCGCGCTCGCCGCAACCGACGTAGATATTGATCTGCGTCTGAGCCCAGCGGGCAAGCTGCTGTAGGGCAACCGTCTTTCCGGTGCCAAAGCCACCGGGTATCGCCGCCTTGCCACCGAGCGCCAGCGGGAACATGTAGTCGAGAATCCTCATACCGGTAATGAGCAGCTTGGAGGCAGCGAACCTCCGCCGGTAGGGGCGAGGCTTCCTCACCGGCCATTTCTGCATCATAATAATCTCTTTCTCGCCGCCGCCATCCTCTTCAAGCAACGCTACCGGCTCGATGACAGTGTAATCGCCTTCAGCTATCTTCTTGATGACACCCTTCATTCCTACCGGGACCATTATCCTGTGCTCGACAAGATGGGTCTCGGGAACGGTACCAATAATATCGCCTTCGCCGACGGCATCACCTACCTTGACCGTAGGGGTAAAGTGCCACTTCTTATCACGCGGCAGGGCAAACGCCTTGGCGCCACGCTCGATAAACGAGTTGTTCTCCAGCAGTACGGTCAGTGACTTCTGCAGTCCGTCATAGATAGACCCCAGAAGTCCGGGCCCCAGTTCGGCGGTCAGAATAGTCCCCGTCCCCTTAACTTCCTCACCAACCTTGAGACCCTGGGTATCCTCATGTACCTGGATTATTGCCTTATCCTCATCCAGTCCGATGACCTCCCCGACCAGCCTATCACTGCCTATTTCAACAATCTCATAAACCTGGGCCCCCTTCATATCCTCACCGATGACCAGAGGCCCGGAGATGCGCCATACTTTACCCATATCTTACCTCCTCCATAAAACACGCCTAGATTTCTATATCGAAGCCGATAAATTTCCTGATATAAGCCTTGTAATACCGGGAGACGTCCTCATAACGCGTACCGTATCTCGAGGGAACCTCGATGACCACCGGCGGCGAAACCCTCTTTTCCTGAATGCGGGCCAGCAGGTCGTCAACATGTCTGGCGTAGTCTTCCAGTATCACTATTATGGCAACACCGGGTTCAGCCAGCTCTGCACCGACGGCCTTCCTGACCTCCTCGGCATTAGTCCCGTCCTCTATCACGTGATACCTGCTTACCCCAGCCAGTCTCAGCCCGTTGACCAGGTCTTCGTCCCCGATTACAACTATGCCCAGGTGCTTTACGTCTACCACTATCAGAACACCAGATACTCTTTTATTTCATCCGTAGATATACCGTCGAAAGCCGCCTTCATTATCAGCCTCAGGTTCCTTATTTCCACCTCTGCGACAGTTAAATACCAGGCAATCACCAGAGGACTCATCACCCGTGGCGACAGCATCTCCTTCAGCAGCTGGAACCTGTGCCTGTCAATAATCTCCTCAACGGCGGTGATGCTTTTGCTCCGGTTATAGCCGGCTACTACTTCGTCCGCAATAACACGGTATGGGGTACCCCCTAAGGCATTGGGAATATCAGCCAGCTTGCCGGATAGCAGTCCCGCAACCGCCTGGCTAGAGAGCAGATACCCTCCGGTGATGATGCAGCCGGAGACCGCCGCCCCTATTTCCTCAATGACAGCGCGGCTGACAATCTTAAGGTTGATCAAATCGACGCTAAGCCCGAAGGTCTTAGCCAGAATGAAACCGTCTTCTACATCTTTGGCCGTATCCAGGAGGTTCTTGTAATACTCCCCATCCAGTCCCGCTTCCATCTGTAGCTTAAGTCCCGTCTCATTCCCTGTGTCGTACTCCCTGATGACAGAGGCATAGGTCCCCAGTCCACATTCGACCAGCAGCCGGATAACGGCGTCAACACTAGCGGCACGGGCAAGCTCATCAAGCAGCCCGCGCATATGAATAACCCCCACCGGTATCAGGTTGGCCTGCTTACCAGTCGGGATGCTCTGCAGGACAGCCTTGATGTTGATAATATCGTACCTTACTTTGTAGGCATTCAGTACCTTACACATATCATCCGGCATAAGCCTGAGAGCTTCCAACCGTTCCAGACACCGGCCAAAATACTGCCATAAGCAGCGGTCGGAGTCATCGAAAGTCTTGACCGATGCCGTCTCAAGGTACCCGCCGACCTCGGTATCCCGGATAGCCTCCATCACATCAGGTACGGCAGCATTCCGGGACAGCCGATTGATGTGATCAGGAGTCACCATCCTGGCCTCAGCTCCTTTCAGGTAAGCCGACATAAAAGCATATTCCGCGTTGGACACAATTAACTCCGATTAATCCGGAAAGAGATCCCTGCCTATTTCCGGCAGCAACCTTGGCAGTAGCATCTCCAGCCTGGTTTCGTAGGTATCGTCTATCCGGATTTTGCCGTCAACATCCTCGACGATGACCCCGCCACTGCAGTCATACTCCTTGACCTCAACTATCCTGGCAGCCAGTTCCTTATCACGGGCAAGGAGCTTTTTTACCCCGCCGATATCTTTAGGGGAAAGATAGACCCTGCCTTTAGCGGTGCCAAGAGGAGCAGCGGCCTCTTTGAGCAGGCCCGCCAGCGAACCTTCGTCCCTCGAGCCTGTGGCAAGCTGCTTTCTTACTCTATCAATTATCTCATCGATTACATCGGACTTGGCCCGGGACAGCTCCTGACGGGCTTTCACGGTAGCCTGAGCCTCGATCCGGGTAGCTTCCTCACCGGCCTGCCGGAGAATCCTGCTCTTCTCCTCCTCCAACCTGACCAGCTGCTGCTTCTTGGCCTGCTCGATCTCCTGACTGGCCTTAGCCTCGGCTTCCGCTACAATACCATCAGCCTCGGTCTTTACTTTATCCAGGATGGCTTCGCCTATTTTATCCATTCCTGTCATCTAAGATACTCCTACATAAGTCCTAACATGCTCATCAGCATGATAGTGAAGACCAAACCGAGAACACCGAGCAGCTCAACAAACACAGCCAGCATCATGGAATTGGTTAATATCTGCCCTCTGGTCTTGGGCAGGAGAGAGATACCCGACGCACACACGGCACCCTGATACGCTGCCGAGAAAAACTCGGCCAGGGCAGCCATAATACCAAGGCCGAGCACGGCAAAGCCGCCTCCGCCGGTCGCGGGCAGCTTATCAACGACATTGGAGGTAATCAGTATCATTATAATGAGTCCGTAGAAGGCCTGTGTCATCGGTAAGGATGCCAGAACGATGACATTCCTGAGTTGTCCTCTATCCTCAGAGAGAACAGCCACACCGGCGGAGGCTGCCTTGGCTATCCCGACCGAGGCACCGGCCAGACCACCGCCCAGGGCCAGGGCACCACCGAGAGTAGCTAGAGATGATGGGTCAATTAACATTTTCGCACTTCCTTTCTAAGATTTTGCTCCCACCAATACGGGTGGCCGCTTAATCAACTTAAATGGACTATATATCCTGCCCCCTCCTTCATAGAACTTAAACAAGAACTCGACAAAACACAGCCGGAGTGAATGGATAAATCCGGTCAGGACACTGAGCAACAGGTTGACAGTGTGTCCTATAACCAGAATTAGAATACTTAGAGCACCACCGGCGATGACACCGACCATACCCGAGAAAGGCAACAGGTCGCCGAATAGGGGCCCCAGCATATTGAATACTGTAGCCAGATAGTAAGTAGCCAGGCCCACACCGGCGATTCTGGCATAGGACATAATATCACCCAGGATGCCGGTGATATCAAAAAGCCAGAGTATCGCCCCGAGGCCACCCTTCTCGATAAAATTGCCGGCGACTATCATGCCTATCCCGGCGATAGCAAAGTACAGGGAGACATCATAGACCTGAGGCGAGAACTGAGGCATCCTGATAATAAGGCCGAGCACGGAGGGAATATCCACATTCATTACGGCGCGTATGATATAGAGTGCGCCGAACTGAAGTGAAAAGAGCCCCACCTTGGCAACTATGGCACCCCGGTTTCTCTCCTTGACCATCTTGATGAGAGCCAGTACATTGCCGATATTGACATGGATGAAACCGATAAAAAGCGCCAGTATGACAAAGATTAGCGGATTTTGCAGTAGCCGCTGGACCCCGGTAACCAGACCGGGATCCCCGAGTCCAAACATGGTGTGGATATTACCCAGATAGCTGCCGCTAAGCAGGCCCAGGGCAAGGCCAACTCCGCCGCAGATATACAGAACTCTCTGCAGCAGCATCACCGCCTCGGACCTGGTTCCGCCGAGGAATTTGACAACCAGAAACCGGCTAATCAGAATCATCCCTGCCGCATAGACCACATCGGCTGTCATCAATCCATAGAAAATAGCAAAGGAGTAGGCGACAATGGGCGTCGGGTCCCATTCCCTGTATTTGGGAATAGCAAACAGGTTGACCACGACCTGGAATGGTCTCAGCGGAGTCGGGTTCTTCATCTTGGTGGGCGGTTCTTCCGAGTCCTCCGGCTCCCTGGTATCAACGAAGATATACTCTATACTATCCTTAAGCTGAAAGACCAGCGTCTCAGCGCTGTTTGCCGGTATCCACCCTTCCACCGAGGTGACATACTTCGCTTCACAGGCCCGGCTTAAGACCGATAGCCGCTGTCTTTCTGCCGCCAGCGCCCCTTTAAAGAGGGCAAGCGTCTTTACGTCCTGCCTGGCCTTATTCTGGAGTTCCTGATAGGTTGCGGACAGGCTTTCCTCGAGCTTTTGCAGCCTGGTCTCAGTATTGTTAAGAAACCCGCCCAGGCTTTGATTGCCGTCCGGTATCAACAGGGCCCTACCTCCGGCACCGCTAATCAGAGATTCGATGGCATCCCGGTTCTCCACCTTAGCAATAAGGTAAAGAACGGCCTCGTCTTCCACAGCGGCAACAGAGCTTTCAAAAAGATAACCCTGAATCTCATCGCGTAAAGCCTGGTATGCTTCGGCAGGCAGCACAAAGACCCGGGAAAAAAGGTAGTCTCCGGAGAATTCCAGGTCCTTCAGCTTAAGATCGTAGAATTGAGTGAGTAGCCCTAGATGTCTTTTCTGCTCGGTCAATTCCCGAATCTCGTTATCGGTCTTGACCGCCTTATCGTACAGTCCGGCGAAGCGGGTGTACAATGACCGTACTTCCCGGCTGAGTTCGGGAAATGGGCGGGTGTATACCACCTCGACGTCTTCTTCAGGCAAGACCTCCTCTTTCCCGGTGAGGTAGCCCAGCATGTTGTTCACAAAGGTCGCCAGTTCAGTGACTTCCTTTCGCTGGCTCTCGATAGCCGCCCTGTCTACCGGCTTTAGCTCTTTAGCCTCCTCAACGTGAAGGACCCCGACTTTATGCAGGGTCTTTAGGGTCTGCTCGGAGTAATCCTTAAGGGTAACGACTCTCACCTTAACCATCGATTCAGGAGAATTGACGATTATCGGTGGAGTCATCTCGAACCGGCTCCGCTGACGATATTCACGATACGGCCGGCAATCTCTGTCATCTTCTTACCGGAACCGGCTCTAATCTCAGAGGCATCTTTCTTTGATTGCTCGATCTCCCGGGCCGCCTTTTCCCTGGCACCATCCAGAGTCTGCTCACACTCCCTCTTCACCTCATCCAGGGATACTTCGGAGGCAAGAATAACCCGGGCTTCCTCCTTAGCTTTGAGAATAATTTCACTGGCACGACGCTGAGCTTCCTTAAGAGTTTTTTCCGCTTCAGCCTCAATCATTTCAACGCTAGTCGTTATTTCCTCAGCAGGCATAGCACACCTCTTTCCAGAGAACTTTCGGGTTGACTGACACAGGGAGAGGACTTACCGTTTACCGGCGTATATCTTGAGTCGTCACTGCCTCCAACCCACGCTGTTCTACATTGATTAATCAAAACACGAAACCAACCTGCGATGTCATAGGAAGAGGAAGAGCCCTGATCCCGGCGGAGGCTCTCCCCGTATGGAAATAATCGCTCAACAACCAGTTTGTGATTATAACATAACTTTTTCCAGTGGTAAACCCCTACCCCACCCCCATGCCGGAGATAAAGATGCGGTAGATACCGAAAATATAGAGCCCAACCAGGGCAACGGAATACCAGCTGACCAGGGAAAATGTTTTGCGCTGTTGCCGAAAGCGGATCCCGATGATAACCAGCAGGCTCATCACAATTACCAGCAACGCTGTGACCAGGTGAGCGCCCAGCACCGAGGAGAGGACCGGACCTCTCCGGTAGGCGAGGTCAACCGGGGTGATAAGGGCAAGGTTAAACATATTGCTGCCCAGCACGTCTGCCACTGCCATATCCACCGCCCCCAAACGCAGGGCAGCCAGAGTAACCACCAGTTCGGGCATCGAGGTGGTAATCGCCAGAAACAGGCTGCCGACAAAGCTGGTATGAAGACTGTAGGTAGTGGAAATCTCTTCGCCGACAAAGGACAACCATATCCCGGCACCGATAATAGCAGCCGCCGACAGGGCAAACCTGAGATAGACCGTCTTTTTGGACAGATCATCATATTGAGCGGGCATTACCTGAGCTGACGCTGCCCGGTTATTACGTTCGGAACGGAATACCCACCATATCCCGACCAGATAAAGGAGAAGAGGCAATATCCCGGTCAGGTTGATCCAACCCAGCGTCACACCCGAGAAAAACCTTCCCGCACCTATTCCTGCGGCAACGACAGCGGCGATCATGATGCCGCTGGCTGCCGATGCAATGTGACTTGGGCTGACCCGGCTCAGGATCGGCATGGGCCGATAGATAGTATCCATTACGGCTATCAACGCCAGATTAAAAATGCAGCTGCCCAGGAGGGTCCCCACCGCTAAATCGGGCAGTTTGACCAGGGCAACCGCACTGACTCCGGTAACCAATTCCGGCATAGAGGTAATCGCCGCCAGAAGCAGCAGGCCTATCCATATCCGTCCTACGCCTGTCTTCTCACTGATGGCGTCTCCGTATCGCGCCAGTCTTGTTCCTGAGAAGAGAATGATAGCAATGCAGGCAGCAAACTTTAACCAGACCACAACCTGTTACTCCCGGAAAATGGCCGTATCCTGGTCAGCATACAATATCAGCGGCAAGTTCGTAAAGCAGCATATCAAGCAGAATAGCGGGCCGGGAGCTGTATCAGCTTGCCCTGAGACGAGGTTTTAGGATAGAATCTGAAGTTGGGAGAGGTGTCCGAGTGGTTTATGGTGCCGCTCTCGAAAAGCGGTCTCCGCGTTCAGTGGAGCGTGGGTTCGAATCCCACCCTCTCCGCCGGATACTGTATAATTAACAAACAGGTCACTATACTGAGGAGAGATGCTGGAGTGGTCTATCAGGCGCGCCTGGAGAGCGCGTGTAGCCTTTGGCTACCGTGGGTTCGAATCCCACTCTCTCCGCCACTGCTTTTGGCGTAAAGCCGGTTAATCTTATAGCGAAGACGGCGCCGGACCTGCCATCTGCACCATCTCCGAAACCATAGTTATTACTTCGTTAACCTGGCTACCCGGCTCTGTCTTTTTTAACCCGCCTTAATTCTTTACCTGGCTGTATCGATCCCTTTTATAGACCCGATGCACCTGGCAGGCACGGGTACTTTCACCCAATCTCTGCTACGCAGCCGATTGCAGAGGGGACGATTTGACAAACCACCAGAATTGTCGGTAGCTTATCTCTATGCTAGAATTGCTTTACACCGCAGCCGAACCGACATACGGCCAGGATTACACTGCTGTAAGGATAGGTCCCCAGAGATTGTTGTAATAAAATGAAGAACAAAGAGCTTAAATACTGGGTCGGCTTCAGCCTGATTCCTGGCATCGGTCGGGTCAGAATAACCCAGATGGAGAATTATTTTGGCAGCCTTGAGAATGCCTGGAAGGCCGGTTCGGGTGACTTAAGGAACTCCGGACTGGATAGCAGCACGGTACGTACCATCACTTCACGACGCCCCGGTCTGTGCCTGGAAGCAGAGATGGAAAAGCTCGAGAGCTATGGCGTGGGTGCGGTCACCTGGCACGACGAGGGCTATCCGGCCCGTCTTAAAGAGATATACGACTGCCCGCCGATACTCTACATCCGGGGCACGCTTCTTCCTGAGGACGAGCGGTGTCTGGCGGTGGTCGGCACACGCCGGGCCACTGTTTATGGAAGGCAGATAGCCGAGGAGATAGCCGCCGATCTGGCCCGAAGCAAAATTACCATCGTCAGCGGTCTGGCCCGGGGCATCGATTCGGTAGCGCACCAGGCTGCTCTGGAGGTTGGTGGCAGAAGTATCGCCGTATTCGGTTGCGGCCTCGATACTATCTATCCCGCAGAGAACGCCAACTTGGCCCGCCGTATCGCTGAGCAGGGGGTACTGATGAGCGAGTACCCCCTGGGAACCAGACCTCGCGCCGACCGGTTCCCCCGGCGTAACCGCATAATGAGCGGCCTTAGCCTGGGCGTCCTGGTTATCGAAGCCGGTAAGACCAGCGGAGCGATGATTACCGCCAACCTGGCGCTGGAACAGAACCGCGAGGTGTTTGCCATCCCCGGCAGCATACTATCACCGGCGAGTACCGGCACCAACCACCTTATCCAGGAGGGTGCCAAGCTGGTCAGCAGCTATGCTGATATACTGGAGGAACTGAACCTGACCGAGGTCGCCCATCAAATAGAACTGAAGGAGGCTATCCCGGCCTCGGAAACAGAAGCCCTGCTCTTAAAACAACTGGGCGCCGAGCCTGTTCACATTGATGAAGTATGCCGTAGCAGCGGTCTGCCGGTATCACAGGTCAGCAGCACGCTGGTGATGATGGAGCTTAAAGGAATGGTGAAGCAGATGGGGGTAATGAGTTTTATACTGGCCCGAGAAGACAGAGCGGAATATCGGGTGAGAGTGGAATAGGTGTTATGAAAAAGAATCTGGTTATCGTGGAATCACCGGCCAAAGCAAAGACACTGGGTAGAATTCTGGGTAAAGAATACAACCTGAAGGCATCCATGGGCCATATCAGAGACCTGCCTAAAGGCGCCATAGGAGTGGACATAGCAAACAGCTTCGCTCCGAAATATGTAGTGCCCCGGATCAAGAGCAAGCTGGTAAAGGAGCTTAAAGAGGCGGCGAAAACGGCAGCCGCGGTATACCTGGCTACTGACCCCGACCGCGAGGGAGAAGCCATCGCCTGGCATCTGTATGAGGTAACCAGGTCAGACCGGAAACCATACCACCGCGTTGTCTTTCATGAAATAACCGAGGAAGCCATCAAGCATGCCTTCAAACAGCCACGATCAATAGACCTGGAACTGGTCAATGCCCAGCAGGCACGACGTATTATGGACCGGCTGGTCGGCTACAAAATAAGTCCGCTCCTCTGGAAAAAGGTAAGGCGTGGACTCTCCGCCGGCAGGGTGCAATCAGTGGCGCTACGGATTATCGTCGAGCGGGAGCGGGAGATTGATAAATTTACCCCGCAGGAATACTGGACTATCGAGGCGGAACTGGCCACGGAAACGCCTGCCGATGCCACCGTGCGGGCCATTCTGGTCGGTCTCGGCGACGGTACCAAGCTGGAAATTCAAAGCAGCAAGGAAGCGGATGGTATCTGTGATGAGCTTAAAGAAGCCAGATACCGGGTGGGAGGGGTAAGGACAAAAAAGGTATCCCGCCGGCCTGCCCCCCCGTTTATCACCAGCACACTACAGCAGGAAGCTTGGCGCAGGTTCCGCTTCAGCGCCAAGCAGACCATGTCTCTCGCACAACAGCTCTATGAAGGCCTGACGGTAGGCGATGAGGGCAGCGTAGGGTTGATTACCTATATGCGTACCGACTCCACCAGGGTCGCCCGCTCCGCAATAGTCGAAGCCAGAGAGTTCATTAACTCCAGGTATGGACCCGAGTTCGTTCCGGCACACGCCCGTTCCTTCACCAAAGCGGTAAAGGGAGCCCAGGAGGCCCACGAAGCCATCCGGCCGACCCGGATCGGGCGGGAGCCCTCCCTTCTTCAGCCATACCTCAATAAGATGCAACTCAAGCTCTACCAGCTTATCTGGCAGAGGATGGTAGCCAGCCAGATGTCGGACGCCATATTCGATAACACCAGCATTGAGATTGAAGCAATAAGACCCTATGACAGCGGTAAATATATCCTTAAGGCTTCAAGCTCGGTTATCAAGTTCCCCGGCTTTATGTCCCTCTATATCGCCGGTAAGGATGAAGACGAAGCAGAAGAAAAGAAAAGCCCCCTGCTTCCCCACCTGGAAAGAGGCAACAAGCTCGAGCTTATCGAGCTTTTCCCGGAGCAACGCTTTACCCAACCCCCACCCCGTTTCACCGAAGCGTCCCTGATCAAGGTGCTGGAGCAGAATGGCATCGGGCGACCCAGCACCTATGCCACCATACTCTCCACCATTATTGAGCGCGAATATGTCAACAAGGACAAGGGTAGTCTTCAGCCGACCGAGCTGGGAATTATAGTCAATGACCAGCTTACTCAGCACTTTGCCAACATCATTAACGTTGAGTTCACTGCCCGTATGGAGGAGGAACTCGACGAGATAGGCAGCAGGAAGCGGGGGTGGGTGGAGGTTCTTAACGACTTCTACACCCCCTTCGATGAGAGCCTGAAGAGTGCCGCTGAGCTTATGGAAAAGGTGAAGATAGCTGATGAGCAGACTGAAGAGAGCTGCCCCCGCTGCGGGAAGCCACTGGTGGTCAAATACGGACGCTACGGCAAGTTCATCTCCTGCAGCGGCTATCCCGAATGTAAATACACCAGGTCGTATGAAATTAAGACCGGCGTCAATTGCCCGGAACCGGGCTGCAACGGCAGCATAGTCGAGAAGATAAATAAGAAGAAGCGTACCTTCTACGGCTGCAACCGCTGGCCCGAATGCGACTTTGCCATTAACACCAGACCTATCCCCCGCCCCTGTCCCAAATGCGGCGGACTGCTGACACTATACCGGCGCAAGCAGACAAAATGCACCAAGTGCGACTATAAAGGCAAGCTGGAGGAGTAACTATGGACTACCCTTCGGAACACCTGCTGGGCAGTATTGAGGAAATCGCCACCATTAAAGACCGGCTCTCGCTGGGAGACCGTTCCCTGACCGCCGCCCGCGGCCTCCACGTGCAAAAGAAGACCCTCTTCAGCGGTGAACTGCAGTACACCGCAGGGGGCAGGCTGATGACAAAGCTTGTCTTTGTCAAAGAAGCAGACGGCACCAGGAATGTCAAGAGATATCAGCCGGGCGGTTGGGAATTCAAGGTCGAGGAGACGCTGGAGCTGTGCCGTATTCTGGAGCGGGCCTCCCAGGCGCTGGAGAGCTGGTCTCCGGAGAAGGTCCGCATATACCAGTCTGAGGAACCCATCGATAGCGATTTGATCAACCGGGTTGCTGAGGCAAACCGGGAACACTACGAGGAAAACAACAAACAGTGGCGGCTGGGAGGCCTGCCGCGCTGGATTGAGCTGCGTGACAAATTCCTTGATGAATTGAAGAAGGAATGGCCTATCGAGTATGTAGAATTTCAAACCAGCCACAGGAATACCAAGTACACCGCAGCGTTACTACAGGAAAACATCGCCAAGGTGTACGTTACCGGCTTTATGTACGGTAAGGGCTGGATATCACCGGAGGAGCTAACCAGTGCTACCCTGCACCTGGGCGATGTGCTTGCCAGTAAGGTCAGGCACGGGCTGAAAGGGGCACGGTCCAAGGGTATCGCCTTTGCCGACGTTCTGGCGCACATCGCTGCCAGCGGTACCGTCGACGGATGCTCAGCAGAAGAAGAAAAGAGCGGAAACTCCGGGGAAGGCGAACCAGTAGACAAATAGAAACGCGGCCGGTTCAATGCAACAGATATTTAACCGATACGTAAACTACCTTGAGGCAGAGCGGAATGCTTCTCCATATACCATACGCAACTATACCACCGATCTGCTGGAATTTTTCAGCTTCCTGAAGTCACGAAAGATCGACTCGCTTCACGAGGTGGACAAACAGATCGTCCGCGACTACCTCTCCCACCTCCTTGATCAGGGATTTGTCAAGGTCAGTATCGCCCGTAAGCTCTCGGCGATACGCTCCTTCTATCGCTACCTGATGCGAGAAGAGATAGTTGCTACCAGCCCGGTCGCCGATACCTCTTCTCCCAAGCTGGACAAGCGGCTGCCCGGCTTCCTGAGCCAGAAAGAGGTGATTGAGCTTCTCAACGCTCCTGACTCATCCACACCGCAGGGACAACGCGACCGGGCCCTGCTGGAACTGCTCTACGCTTCCGGTTTGAGGGTAAGCGAGCTGGTAAACCTGGATATTGATAAGATTAACCTTGACGCCAATGAAATCAGAGTCCGGGGCAAAGGCTCTCGAGAGCGGATGGTGCTGATGGGTAAGCCAGCCGCAGCAGCCATTTTTACCTACATAAGCCAGGGCAGAACCAGTCTGCTGGGCGGAAAAGGTACCCCGGCCCTGTTCGTTAACCGCAGCGGCAGGCGCCTGGTAGAACGGAGGGTGCAGAAGATAGTGGAGAAATACTCCGCTGCTGCCGGCATCAAAAGGCGGGTCCATCCCCACATGCTACGCCATTCCTTCGCCACTCACCTTCTCGACGGCGGGGCTGACTTGAGAGTGGTACAGCAGCTTCTGGGGCATGCCGACCTGTCCACTACCCAGATCTACACCCACGTCACTAAGAGTCAGGCAAGAAAGGTATACCTCTCCGCCCATCCCATGGCAGGAGGAAAGCAGGATAATGAGCTGGAAGGATAGAATTAAGCGGCTGCTACAGGGTTTCGCCAACCAGGAGATTGATGCTATCTTGATCTCCCGGCCGGAGAACAGATATTACCTGTCCGGTTTTAACGGCTCCGACGGCTATCTCTTGATCACACCCCGGAAGCAGGTCCTAGCCACCGACTTTCGCTACCTGGAACAGGCGCATAGGCAATCGCCCGGCTTTACAATCTTTCGGATAAGCGGCCCCGCGGAGAACTGGTTCCCTGAGCTGGTGGATGAGCCGGGCATTAACCGGCTTGGGTTTGAGAGCAGGCACATCACCTTTTATCATTACCGGGAATTATCTGATATAATAAGGAAAAAGAAGCTTCCCTTCAGGCTTATCCCTGTCGACGGGCTTATCGAGTCGCTACGGGTGATCAAAGAACCTGAGGAGATCGAGCTGATAGCCCGGGCAGCGGCAGTCAGCGATGCCGCCTTTTCCTATGCCGCGAGTATCATCGGTAACGGCGTCAGTGAGCAGGAGCTGGCCTGGGCGATAGAAAGGTTTATGCGGGAAAAGGGTAGTGAGCCCATCCCCTTCAATGTTATTATCGGCTCAGGTGATAATTCAGCACTACCCCATATCAGTCCCTCGCCACGTACTATACATCCCGGAGAGCCGATAGTAATGGACTTCGGTGCCAGGATCAGCGGCTACTCCAGCGATCTCAGCCGTACTCTTTGCATCGGCGGCCGGGACGAGACATTTCGTAAGGTATACGATACTGTTCTCGGGGCGCAGTTAACCGCAATCGCAATGATCAAGGGAGGAATGAGTGGAGAGGAGGCGGACAATATGGCGAGGATAGTCATAGAAGAGGCTGGCTACGGTGAAGCTTTCGGTCATGCCCTGGGTCACGGCATAGGACTGTCGCCGCATGAGGCACCACGCCTCGGTCGTGGCAGCACCGAGCCGCTAACCAACGGAATGGTATTTACTATTGAACCCGGAATCTACATCCCGGGCTGGGGAGGCGTCAGGATCGAGGATACGGTAGTGATGGAAGACAACAAAGTCAGGGTAATTTCAAAAGCTGAGAAGATAGGAGTCTAGGATGATAAATTCCAGTGAGCTGAGAAAAGGGGTTACTATCGAGTTAGACGACAAACTGTACCAGGTTATCGAATACCAGCATATTAAGATGAAGCGGACGGCCCTGGCTAAGGTTAAGCTCCGCGATATCCGGGATGGCCACACTATTGAGCGGAGCTTTCAGAACACGGAGAAATTTGTACGCGCCCGGCTTGAGTACCGCCCGATGCAGTACCTCTACAGCGACGGAGACCTGTACTACTTTATGGACGAGGAGAACTTCGAGCAAACATCCCTGGACAGCAACCAGCTGGGTGACGCCATCAACTACCTTAAGGAAGGAATGTCCCTGCAAATATCAAGCTACAAGGGTGAACTGATGGGGGTCGAGATGCCGATTACCGTTGAGCTCGAGGTTACCAAGAGCGAGCCCGGATTCAAGGGAGACACCGCCACCGCCGGCACCAAACCGGCTACACTCGAGACCGGCATCACCATAGAGGTCCCCCTTTTTGTCAACGAGGGGGATATTGTCAAGGTTGACACCCGCAGCGGCAGCTATCTGGAGAGGGTGAACTGAAATTGCTCAAGGCCGACCTGCATATCCACACCGAGTATTCGCCCGACTGCAATACGCCGTTAACCAGGATTATCGGCCGCTGTCTTGAGGTCGGCATCAACTGTATCGCCATATCCGACCACAATACCATCGAAGGCGCCCTGAAGATGCAGGATATTGCCCCCTTTCCCGTAATCGTTGCCGAGGAGATACTGACCCCACACGGCGAGATTATGGGCATGTTTCTCAAGGAAAGTATACCCGGCGGCCTGTCGGTTGCCGAGACGATATCCCGTATCAGGACTCAAGACGGGCTGGTAGCCATCCCGCATCCGTTCGATAGATTTCGTCAGTCCGCGCTGAACATTGATATCACCAGGAGGCTGGCGGAGCAGGGAGAGATAGACGTTATTGAAGTATTTAACTCCAGGACGCCTCTCTACCGCTCATCAGCCAGAGCAGAGAGCTTCGCCAGGAAGTACGGCATTCCAGGAAGCGCCGGCAGCGACGCCCACACTGTCCAGGCGATCGGCAACGCCTATGTCGAGATGCCGGAATTTAACGGTTGTCAAGATTTCCCTGGCGCCCTGGCCAGAGGCACGGTCTTCGGTCACAGAACCAATCCATTCGTCCATATTAACAGCGTCCTGGCCAGGCTGAAGAGTAAGCTCTAAACTGCCGGAAACCCGGCAGGTACCTTCAGAAGGGATTACCATAAGCCGTACCGCCAGAGCGACGGCTACTTTTTATCGCCAGCCTTCTCCTCGACCGGCTTACGAAGAACTTCGTCGACAATGCCGTACTCTACCGCCTGCTCCGGGTTAAGGTAAAAGTCACGATCGGTATCGTGAGTAATCTTCTCCACTGTCTGGCCGGTATGTTTGACCAGAATGCCACGAATTATGTCCTGAATCCGCATAATCTCGCGGGCGGCAATTTCGATGTCGGCGGCCTGCCCCTGAGCACCACCAAAAGCCTGGTGCATATGTATCGTGGCGTTGGGCAGGGCGAAACGCTTGCCCTTTGTACCGGCGCAGAGGAGGACTGTTCCCATACTTGCCGCCAGCCCAACACAGATAGTAGAAACATCGGGGCGGATGAGCTGCATGGTATCATAAACAGCCAAACCGGCACTGATAACGCCACCGGGGCTGTGAATGTAGAGGCTGATGTCCTTATCGGGGTCTTCCCGCTCTAAATAGAGAAGCTGGGCAACGATAACATTAGCCACCTGGTCATTAATCGGCGTACCCAGCATAATAATACGCTCTTTTAACAAAAGGGAGTAGATATCAAAAGCACGCTCTCCCCTGGCCCCACTCTCAATCACCATCGGAATAACATTCTCCGGTCGGGTGTTCATCGCTTTGCCTCCTTCTTTGCCTCTTTTTCAGTATTCACTTTGCTATCCCCCTTCGCCTCCACGGCTATCTCCACCAACCGCCTTACCGTTTTTCGCCCCACCAGTACATCCGAAATCGACCTGCGGGACTGTGGCGTACTGAGAAATGCCCTCAGTTCATCCTGCCTCTCCGGGGCAGCATCCTTGATCATATCCTCAATCTCAGCGGCTACCTCAGAGTCGTCAACCTCAATCTTCTCCTCCTGACTGATCTTACCCAGCACCAGCGACCGGATGACCCGCTTGGTAGCCGGGGTATGTAGGTCTTCCCGCAGCTTTTGCTCGGTCTTATTAATGGCAGCCAGGTAGCTGTCCAGGTCGTGGCCGCTCGCCTGCCAGCGCCTCAGTTGCTGTTCGAGAAGCTGGTCAATCTCCATCTCCACCAGAAAGGGCGGGAACTCCACATCGGACTGGTCGACCGCCGCTTCAATAACCCTTTCCTCAAGATCCGTCCGGGCTTTTGCCTCAGCCGCCTGCCTTAAGCCTTCCGAAATGTGCTCCTTAAGCTTCTCCATGGTATCAAAAATATTATCTACTCCCCTGGCGAATTCATCATTTAGCTCGGGGAGCCTCTCCTGTTTTACCTCGCCGACCCTTACCTTAAACCGGGCCTCTTTGTCAGCCAGCTCGCTTTTAGGAAAGTCTTGGGGAATCTGGAGACTGAATTCCTTTTCCTCATCCCTGACCATTCCTGCTATCTGCCCGGCGAATCCAGGCAGCGGTAAGGGCTGGTCGCTTAAGACCTGGTACTGGACTCCCTTTCGATTTATAAACGGCTTCCCGTCCGCGGTACTCTCAATATCCAGAACGACCATATCGTTCTCTTCCACAGGCCGCTCTACCGGCTCCCAGGTAGCCTGCTCGTGGCGTATTCGCTCAATGACAGCGTTAACGTTGTCCTCACCCATCTCAACCGGTTCAGGGGTCATGCTGATCCGGTGATAATCACCAAGCGTAATCACCGGCGGAAGCGGCACAATCGCCTTAAAAGCCAGGGGGTCTGTCCGGGTAATCTCAACGGCGGGACGGGCAAAGGCCTCGATTTTCTGCTCCTTGATAGCATTCTCACAGGCTTCGGGGATGAGGTCACTTATGGCCTCTTTAAGAAGGCTTTCTCTACCAATGGTGCGCTCCAGCATTACTCTGGGCGCCTTTCCTCTGCGAAAGCCGGGAACGTCAGTCTTCTTCACCAGGCGGCGATAGGCCTCTTCCAGAGACACTTCTACCTCAGACGGTTCCATCTCAACGGCAAGAAACACCTGGCTGTTCTCAGTCTTCTCGTTGGTTACTTTCATTCTTCCTCCTCTCGCAGACGCAGGTGTAATTGAGACAGCTGCTCCTCAGTAACCGGCGAGGGAGCATTGAAGGTTAAATCAAGAGCCTCCTGGGTCTTGGGGAAGGCGATCACCTCACGAATAGTCTTTTCTCCCGCCAGCAACATCACCAGACGGTCAATGCCGAGCGCTATGCCGCCATGAGGCGGAGCGCCATAGTCAAATGCCTCCAGCATATGCCCGAAAAGCTGGTTGATATCATCATCATGATAACCCAGCAGCCGGAACACCTTTCTCTGCAACTCACTCTGGTAGATCCGCAGGCTGCCGCCGCCGATCTCATACCCGTTACAGACAATATCATAGTGCCTGCCCCTCACCTTTTCCGGAGAGCTTCCCAGCAGCGGCATATCCTCATCCCTCGGTGCTGTAAAGGGGTGGTGCTCGGACTCCCACCGCTCCAGCTTTTTGTCCCGGTGCAGCAGGGGAAAATCAATAATACAGGCAAAGGCGAGGAGATTGGGGTCAGCCAGTTCCAGCCGCCGCCCCATCTCCTGGCGCAGCTCGCCCAGGGCAGTACTGACCATGTCACCATCACCGGCGATGATCAGTAAGAGGTCTCCCGGAGCAGCACCCAGACGGGAGGCTATCTGCTTAATCTGGTCCAGAGTAAGGAATTTAGCCGCTACCGACTTTACCGTATCCAGAGTTAAATCTTCCAGTCTGCCGCCGGGGGCACCCAGTGCGATGGTGACCACACCGCCGGCGCCGAGACTACGCACCAGTTTGTTCAGCTCATCAAGCTGACTGCGCGAGTAGCCGGCGCAGCCCGGGGCAGTGATACCTTTTACCTTACCCCCGTTAGCAACTACCGAACGGAAAATGGCAAATTCGGTCTCTGCGGCGATATCAGTAAGGTCGGCTATCTCCAGGCCAAAACGCAGGTCAGGCTTGTCCGTACCGTAGCGTTCCATGACCTCGGCGTATCTAATGCGGGGGAACGGCCTGATCACCCGCATCTCGGGCCGGACTGTCTCCACCATCAAAGCGAAGAGCTCCTCAAACAGGCTGAGGATATCTTCTTCCTCAACAAAGCTCATCTCAAGATCGAGCTGGGTGAACTCGGGCTGACGGTCGGCACGGGTGTCCTCATCACGGAAGCACTTGGCTATCTGAAAGTACTTCTCCAGGCCGGCTACCATCAGCAGCTGTTTCATCTGCTGCGGAGACTGGGGCAACGCATAGAACTTCCCGGCGTGGAGCCGGCTGGGTACCAAATAGTCCCGGGCTCCCTCCGGGGTGCTCTTAATCAGTATCGGTGTTTCTACCTCGATAAAGCCCCTGTCATCAAGAAAGTCACGAATAAACTTCACCACTTTGTGGCGGAGAATCAGGTTCTCTCTCATCCGCGTCCGGCGGATATCAAGGTAACGGTACCTTAAGCGGAGACTCTCCTCCACCTCGATATCCTCATTGATATAGAAGGGCGGCGTCTTCGACGAATTGAGTATCTCGGCGCTATCGGCGACAACCTCAATTTCACCGGTAGCCAGTCTCACATTTTCCGTACCCGGCGGACGGGAAGCAACCCTACCTCTCACCCTGACAACATGTTCGCTTCGCATCCCGTTGGCTACTTTATGGCACTGTCCGGCTATCTCCGGGTTGAAGGCTATCTGGGTAATACCCTCTCTATCACGCAGGTCGATGAATATCAGCCCGCCATGATCCCGGCGCCGGTCAACCCAACCGGCCAGGGTCACCTCGCTGCCAATATGCTTCTTATTCAATTCCCCACAGCTGTGAGTTTTTAACAAAGCGCCTCTCTACCCAAATATTTACCTCGCTGATTATATCTCATAATAGTGACGCTCTTCAAACACGTGTGCCGGCCCGGCAGGTTGATAACGACGATGACATAGCAGCAGGGAATACCGGAAAATTTTGACTCAATGGTCGAGGAGGAACCGGCAGAGAGGGCACTTTCTTTGTCCGGTCTATATCCGACGTATTGACGGCTTGACCCGCCGTGCCTCAAAGAGCACGTTAGCGATAAAGTCCAGAGGAACCTTGCTCAGCTTGGCTATCTGCATCACTGATTCTTGAAGGACATTGTTCAAGTGCCATGACTCTTTACACTTGGCGAGCAGTGTGGTGAAGGCACTCTGGAGCTCTCCGATCGAGGCGTCTTCCTCATGGAGCTCCAGACACTGCTCACAGTCAGCAGCAACATCAATAAAGTCACGCAGGCTATCCTGAAGTACCTGTCCCTCTCGGGCAACAAACTTCTTGGCGAGTTCAAGCTGTTCTTTGTTGACCTTCAGACTGTAGACAACTATTTCGCCCATAATTTCTCCTATATTTTATGGTACAAAAAGACAGCTTTTTTGTCAATCCGTATATTGGACTATATGAAAATTTGCACTAAGACCCAATGTTTGCTAAACTCGCATAGTATATGGGCCGCTAGCTCAACTGGCAGAGCAGCTGACTCTTAATCAGCAGGTTAGAGGTTCGATTCCTCTGCGGCTCACCAAAGGTCTCCTCGGCTTTTTGCATGCCAGCTAATAAAAGGTATCCTCGATGTCCCGACTTCTATAGTGAACGCTCTTATTTAAAAAACATTCCCCGTATCCCTACTATCCAATAGAAATACGGGGAATCTGCTTGTCTTATGCCGCCCGGTTTATCTTGAAATATAACCCCCGTCGGCAACGAACTCCGAGCCGGTAATCCAGTTAGACTCGTCGGAAGCAAGAAACAGGCTGACGTAAGCGATGTCAGCCGGTTTGCCGATATGCCCGATCGGGTGCATCTTGCCCACTTTCTCGAAGTACTGCGCCGGTGTCATTCCCGAGTCCTGGGCCTCTTTTTCGGTAAGCTCGGTATGAATGTAGCCGGGGTGTACCGAATTGACCCGGATATGATATCCGGCCTCAGCACAGGAAAGCGCTATCGCCTTGGTAAACGACCTCACCGCCCCTTTCGAGGCGCAGTAGGCAGGCAACTCCGCCTCACCGACCATGGCATCGATAGACGATATATTCACTATCGAGCACGGTTCCCCGTTCTTCTTCATAACCTCAATGCCGTATTTGCAGCCTAAGAACACCCCGGTCGCATTGATATTCATTATCCAGTTCCATTCATCGAGAGATGTCTCTTCTATCGTTTTCGCAAGTGAAACACCGGCATTGTTCACCAGGACGTTAAGCTTGCCATATTTTTTGACAACCTCATCGAGCACCTTTTTCCAGTCATCCTCGCTGGTGGTATCGAGTCTGAGAAAGATGGCCTCCCCACCCTGCTTTTTGATACTCTCCGCCAACGCCGTTCCCTCATCTACCTTCTTCCTGGTAGTAACTACGACCTTAGCCCCCTCCTTAGCAAACAGCTCGATGTGTCCTCTCCCGATGCCTGCAGCCCCTCCGGTAATCAGGACAACCTTACCATCCAGTCTTCCCATTTCCTTACTCTACCTCCGTGCTATTATTTTTTAACCGAATAGATTCGAGAGCGCATACCTCCCGGCCGACCCCTCCGATACAGACGCCTTAACCTGTCTTCTGATGCGCCTGGTGTCCTCGGAGGGTGTCCGAATATGCCTTACAGTCAGGTTATAGCCCATTTCGATAACGATGTCAATAGTAAAAATGCCCTAATGCAAGCCGGAAAACAGGTGTTGCAAAGGTATGCGGGGAAGGTTAGAATAGAAATCAATGAGTATCATTGTTTCCGGCTCTTTAGCCTACGACAGGATCATGGACTTCCCGGAGTACTTCGCCGACCACATTCTTCCCGATAAACTACACGTTTTGAACGTTTCTTTTACCGTGAACGGTATGGTCGAGAGGCTCGGCGGTACCGCGGGCAACATTGCCTACGCCCTCTCTCTACTGGGAGAAAGGCCGATCATTCTGGCTGCCGTCGGCCGCGATTACCAGAGATACTTCGAATGGCTGGCGGCAAAGAACATCGCCTGCGACGGCATCAGGATTATTGAAGATGAGTTCACCGCCAGTGCCTACATTACCACCGACCGGGCCGATAACCAGATTACCGGCTTTAACCCCGGTGCCATGAAACACCCTTCCTGCTTTGATTTTGACAGGGTCAATCCCGGAGACAGTATCGTCATTATAGCCCCGGGTAATCTCGAGGATATGATGAATTACCCGCGGAGCTGTAAGGCCAGAGGAATCGACTATATTTTCGACCCCGGTCAATCGTTACCGATGTGGAATAGGAAAGAGCTCATTGAGTGTATAGACGGCTCAAGGATACTGATATCCAATGATTACGAACTGGAATTGATTTTTAACAAGACCGGCCTTGATAGAAAAACGCTGCTCAAGAAGGTCGAGACTGTTATTACCACACTGGGTGAAATGGGCTCCCGGGTCTGTAGCGGAGACAGTGAGATTAACATCCCTGCCGCTAGAGCAAAGGAGGTTTTGGATCCGACCGGTGCCGGCGATGCCTACCGGGCCGGCCTGATTAAAGGATTGATTGAAGGCAGGAGCATCGAACAATGCGCTAGAATGGGAGGGGTCTGCGCTTCCTTCGCCGTGGAGTACTACGGCACTCAGGAGTACCATTTCAGCCGGCAGGAATTCGAGGAGAGGCTCGAACAATACCCCGGCTAGCACCACCCCACATTACTACCTGAACATCAGCCCGTCCCGACCGACCGGCAGCAGAGAACCGTATATCATTTGGGAAGAGGGTTGTGTTATTGCACACCAAAAGCTGATTATGCTATAATCCTGTCAGGTGAAGAATGAGTTGCGAAGTGGGTTTGAATCCCACTTTTTTGTTCTATAGGGATAACAAATTGGGGGGCTTTAGCTAAAGATGAAAAGCGACTTTGTGCTCGCCATTACGCAGCTCTCAGCCGAGAAGAACCTTCCTCAGGAGGTAGTCATCAAGGCAGTCGAGACAGCCCTGGTGTCGGCCTACAAGAAGGACAGCTTTGCCGCCAATCAGAATATCTCGGTCAAGATTAATCCCAATACTGGCGCGGTGCAGGTATGGGCTGAGAAGACCGTGGTCGAGCAGCCATCGGATCACCGCCGTGAGATATCACTGGACAAGGCGAAGGAGATCAAGCCGGATATTAAGCTGGGCGACACTATCGAGGTTGAGGATACCCCTCACAATGCCGGGCGTATTGCCGCTCAAACAGCCAAACAGGTTATCCTGCAGCGACTTCATGAAGCGGAGCACAACGCCATATTCGAGGAATACGCTGATAAGGAAGGGGACATTATCACCGGGGTAGTACGGCGTATTGAGCCCAAGCAGGTTTCCATTGATCTGGGCAGGACGGAGGCAGTACTGCCGGCGGTCGAGCAGATGCATAACGAGAGGTACCGGATGGGGCAGAGAATCAGGGTCTATCTCCTGGAAGTAGCCCAGACCCCTAGAGGACCCCTGGTGATAGTATCACGTTCTCACCCGAATCTATTGCGGCGTCTTTTTGAATTGGAGGTCCCCGAAATCAGCAGCGGCGCAGTCGAGTTGGTATCGGTAGCACGCGAAGCCGGCTACCGGAGCAAGGTAGCGGTAGCCGCCCGTCAGGAAGGTATTGACCCGGTCGGCTGCTGTGTCGGACTGCGCGGTATTCGGATACAGAATATCGTTAATGAGCTAAATGGAGAAAAGATAGACGTCGTAATGTGGAGCATGGATGCCCCTGCTTATATCGCCAGTGCTCTCAGCCCCGCCAAGGTACTAAGTGTTGAGGTAAATGGAGATGCGGCCACTGCGATTGTTCCTGATGGCCAGCTCTCATTAGCTATCGGCAGAGAAGGGCAAAACGTCAGGCTGGCTGCCAAACTCACCGGACTGCGTATCGATATCAAGAGCGCTTCGGAGGCAGAGGCAGAAGCACAGGCCAAGCCGCTACCAGCCGAGGCAGAGGAAGCAGCCGCGGTTGGTGAGAAGATCAGCGGCGAAATACCGGCTATTGAGGAGCCAGCCCGGATAGATGTCGAAGAGGCAGGGGAAGAAGAGGTCGGTATACCGCTGGAAGCGATAAGTACCGCCATACCCTCGCCCACTGCCCAGCCCAAGATAGCCGCGGAGAAAGTCCGGATCCGATTTGCCGAAGAGATTGCAATTCCACAGCCGGTTAAACCCGGTGCCAAATTAAAGAAGAAAAAGAAAAAGGGTGTTTCCGGCAAGGAAAGCGCCGAGGATGGCATCAAAATCAAGAAACTGCGCCGGATGCCGGGGTCCATAGAGATTGATGGCGATGACGAAGAGTATTAGTCGGCATATACCGCAACGCACCTGCGTGGCCTGCCGTCAGGTAAAACCGAAGCGTGAGCTGACCCGGTTGGTCTGTGTTTCCGACGGGGTCATCGAGGTTGATACCAGCGGCAGGAAACCGGGGCGTGGTGCTTATTTATGCCGTAATATCGAGTGTTGGAAAGCCGGGTTAATGAGTAATCGGCTGGACTATACTCTACGAACCACTATTACCAGGGAAAATCGGGAACGGCTTATGAATTATAGCAAAGACCTTGCGGGAGAATAGCCTATGGTAAGAGCAAACAATTCGGGCAGCAATCCGGGCCCTGCTGACATCAAGCAGAGTAGTGGCTCACCATCGGCGCCTTCGCACCCGGTTGAAATTCCAGCCAACATAAGCGTACGGCAGTTGGCTGACCTTCTTCAGACCAGTGAAATAGATATTATTAAACAACTAATGCGAAATGGCGTCATGGCCAATATTAACCAGGTAGTCAATTATGAACTGGCAGCGGCTATCGCGACAGGGCTCGGTTACCAGCCATCTCCGCAAGCCCAGACAATTAGAAAGCCAGGCGGTACTGTTAGCGGGTCTAAGAAAGAACAGGAGCTCCGGAGTAAAGAACTCAAGGGCCTAAAGCTGCGTCCTCCCGTAGTCACCATTATGGGACACGTCAATCACGGCAAGACCCGGCTTCTGGACGCTATTCGACAGACCAATGTAATGGAAGCCGAAGCCGGCGGCATTACCCAGCATATCGGTGCCTATCAGGTGGAGGTCAACGGACAAAAGGTTACCTTTCTGGATACGCCGGGGCATGAGGCTTTCACGGCGATGCGGGCCCGGGGTGCTCAGGTAACCGATATCGTTATTCTGGTAGTAGCCGCTGATGATGGGGTAATGCCGCAGACACTGGAGGCTATTGCCCATGCCCGGGCTGCCGGCGTTCCCATAGTAGTAGCCATAAATAAGGTTGATAAGCCCGGGGTCAACATCGAGGTGACCAAGCAGCAACTGGCTGATGCCGGTCTGGTTGCCGAGGGGTGGGGGGGAGATACAATCTGTATTCCTATTTCAGCAAAAGAAAAAACAGGTATTCATGAGCTACTGGAGAACCTGCTGCTCATCGCTGAGATGGAGGAGTTCAAAGCCGATCCTGCTCAACCGGCACTGGGGGTAGTTATTGAAGCCAAGATGGACAAGACCAAAGGGCCTCTGGCTACAGTCTTGATTAATGAGGGAACTCTAAGGCTTGGCGACACCATAGTAGTCGGCACAACCTGGGGCAGGGTCAAGGCTATGTTCAACGATATCGGTAAAAGAGTAAGGAAGGCTGAGCCAGCTACCCCGGTAGAGATCCTGGGCTTAGGTACCGTACCTCAGGTGGGCGACAACCTGAAGGCAGTGTCTAATGAAAGCCAGGCACAGAAACTGATAGAGAAACGGATGGCAGAGAAGAGTCAGGAGCCGAAGGCAGTTAATCTCAGTAATCTCTACGACCAGATCAGTACCGGAAGGGTGAAGGAACTTAATATTATCCTCAAGGTCGATGTTCAGGGCAGTATTGAACCGATCAAGGGCTCCCTGGAAGAACTGGGAACCGAAAAGGTGAAGGTTAGCGTTATTTATAGCGGGACCGGTAATGTTACCGAAAGCAATGTTATGCTGGCCACTGCCTCCAAGGGAATAATCATCGGTTTTGGCATCGGTACCGAATCGCGGGCGCGGCGTCTGGCTGAGATAGAGGGGGTAAGCATCCGTTCTTATGATGTGATCTACGACCTGATCAGCGACGTCAGCAGTGCGCTCAAAGGCATGCTGGAGCCTTCTTATGTTGAGGTCATTGAGGGACGGGCTGAGGTGCGGAATATCTTTACTGCCGGCAAAAAGGAAAAGGTGGCCGGAACTTATGTGACCGAAGGCAAGGTGAGCCGCGGTGCTTCGGTGAGGCTGCGGCGTGGGGAACAGGTGTTATGTGAATCTACCGTCAGCAGTCTCAGGCGCTTTAAGGATGATGTCAAGGAGGTAGCCGCGGGCTACGAATGCGGTCTGGGAATTAAGGACTTTAACAGTTTTCAAGTCGGAGACGTGTTGGAGTTTTTTAAGACAGAAACCAGACGGTAACGGCCCTGAGCAGGAAATATTGTGACGCATCGTATCGAGCAAGTGAATAAACTCATGCGTCGTGAGCTCAGTGAATTACTGCAGCACCAGGTTAAAGACCCTCGTCTTGGCGCCCTTATTACGGTGACCGAAGTCTCTACTTCCCCCGACTTGAAATATGCCAAGGTATTCGTCAGTAATATCGGCAGCGAGGAAGAAAACCGAGAAATACTGGGAGTACTGTCAGCCGCTTCTGGTTATCTGCGTAATGAGATGTCACAGCGTCTAAAGCTGCGGCGTATTCCTGAGCTCAGCTTCAGATGGGATGATTCCATCAAGCACGGGGATCACATCCTAAAGCTAATTGAACAGACTACCGGGGATAATACCGCTGAACAGCATAGAGACTGATTGTGGATGGCATACTGAATATCAACAAGCCCCGGGGTATAACGTCATTCGATGTCGTCGCCCGAGTCAGGCGGCTGACCGGAGAGAAGCGGGTGGGACATGCCGGCACACTTGACCCGGAGGCCACCGGAGTCCTGCCGGTCTGTCTGGGCAAGGGAACCCGGATTGTCGAGTTTCTGGTAGATACCACCAAGGCTTATCGGGCTCAGATCGAACTGGGAGTGGCTACTGATACCGGTGACGCCAGCGGTCAAATTATCCGACGGGAAAACCCCTCTAAAATCAGCCGGGCACGTCTAGAGTCGGAGCTCACCTCTTTTTGCGGTACTATAGAGCAGATTCCGCCGATGTACAGCGCCGTTAAGTATCAGGGCAGACCTCTCTACCAATTGGCACGGGCTGGCATCGAGATTGAAAGGAAAAGCCGACCGGTTATTGTCTACAGCCTTAATCTTACCGGCTGGCAACCGCCGGTAGCCACGGTAGAAGTAGTATGTGGCAAGGGCACCTACATTCGTTCACTGGCCCAGGATTTAGGAAACGCTCTGGGCTGCGGAGCTACTCTGAATAATCTCTCCCGTTTGAGGTGCGGCATCTTTGATATCAAAGACGCGGTTCCTTTAGACCGGCTTGAGGCTGCCTGCCGCCACGGCTACTGGCAGAATTTCTTCTATCCCATTGATACTGTGCTCATAGACTGGGATGCCATTATCGTTGACGACAAGGCCAGTCAGCTCATTCGAAACGGGCGCCCAGTGGCCTTAAGTAGCGATAACAACAATAAGGAAGACCGTTCTTATCGGCGCTATTGCCGGGCCTATACGCTTGACGGCTGCTTCCTGGGCGTGTTACGCTTCAACCTGGAAAGAAGCGAGTGGCAACCGGAAAAGGTCTTTGCTTAAGGCAAGTTTCCGGTGCCTTATTTCAGGAGTTAAAGAGACCTAATTATGGTAAGAAAGAAAGGAGAGGGGTTAAACCGTGGGGAACATAAACGTAGCGATAATAGGGGTAGGTAATTGTGCCTCATCCCTGGTACAGGGTGTCCATTATTACAAGAAAGCTAAAGAAAACGAATTTGTGCCGGGGCTGATGCATGTTAACCTGGGTGGGTACCGCATAAGCGACATAAATTTTGTAGCCGCCTTCGATATCAATAAGCTAAAGGTCGGCAAGGATCTGGCGGAAGCAATCTTCGCTCCACCGAACAATACCTTCAAGTTTACCGATGTGCCTGCGACAGGGGTTAAGGTAAATAGGGGTATGACCCATGACGGTCTGGGCAAGTATCTTGCCGAAATAATCGAAAAGGCACCCGGCCCCACCGCTGATATTATCGGCATCCTCAAAGAAACGAAGACCCATGTGGTACTCAACTATTTACCCGTCGGCAGTGAGGAAGCGACCAAATGGTACGTCGAACAGGTGCTGGCGGCAGGCTGCGGCTTAATCAATTGTATTCCAGTCTTTATCGCCCGTGAGAAATACTGGCAAAAACGTTTCGAGGAGAAGGGACTCCCGGTCATCGGAGATGATATAAAATCTCAGGTCGGAGCGACGATTGTCCACCGTGTTCTCACCCGTCTTTTTATGGACCGTGGCGTCAAGCTGCAGCGGACATATCAGTTGAATTTCGGCGGCAATACCGACTTCCTCAACATGTTGGAACGGGAACGCCTGGAGTCTAAGAAAATATCGAAAACCAATGCGGTTACCTCACAGTTAGACTATAAGCTTAATCCTGACGACATTCACGTCGGCCCCAGCGATTATGTCCCCTGGCTTACCGACCGCAAGTTTTGTCATATCAAAATGGAGGGACAGACCTTCGGCGATGTCCCCCTGAACCTGGAACTAAAACTGGAGGTATGGGATAGCCCTAACTCAGCAGGAGTGGTCATTGACGCCATAAGGTGCTGCAAGCTTGCCCTGGACTGCGGATTGAAGGGCTCGCTGACGGCTCCATCATCCTACTTTATGAAGTCACCGCCCGTTCAATACAGCGATGATGAAGCCCGCCGGATGGTGGAAGAGTATATTACCAATTGCCAGCAGGCCGGGCAGAAGAAAAGTCCTGCTCAGTGACAATAGGAGCAAGGCGAGGAGGGGTTGGCCAATCATAAATGAAGATAGCGTTAGTCTCACCCTATGACTTCTCTCACCCGGGTGGTGTGGTTAATCATATCTGCTCGCTGGGCCACTACCTTACCGAGATGGGACATGAAGTAAGGTTTATTGCTCCGGCTTCTCAGTCCGTCACTAACCTCGGCGACCGTTTTATTCCTATCGGCAAGCCCCGCCCTATACCCGCCAGCGGGTCTATTGCCCGTATTACCATATCACCCATGCTGTCAACGACGATAACCGCCATGCTCGATAAAGAGAAATTCGACATTATCCACCTCCACGAGCCGTTGATGCCCATGATGTGCACCACCGTGCTCCGTATGTCCTGTACCGCCAACGTGGGCACCTTTCACGCCTTCGATGGCAAGGGGTATTATGCTGCCAAGCCCTTCGGCAATTTATTTTTCAAGAGATGGTTCAGCAAGCTGGACGGTAGAATTGCCGTATCCAAGCCGGCGGCTGAATTCGTCAATAGACACTTCCCGGAAGAGTACAATATTATTCCCAACGGCGTCGATACAGAGCATTTTCACCCTGACGTATTACCAATCGACGAGTTATGTGACGGGAAGCTGAATATCCTGTTTGTCGGTCGTCTCGAAAAGCGAAAGGGAGCCGACCACCTGCTCAAAGCCTACCAGCGGGTCAAAGAGGAGATACCCAACTCACGGCTGATTATAGTAGGACCCGGGACCAGTCTACGCGGCAAGTATGATAGACTGGTCAAGAAAAACGGTTTGAAGGATGTCGTTTTTGTCGGTTTCACCAGCTATGGCGAGCTACCCAGGTACTATAAGACGGCCGACATCTTCTGTGCGCCGGCAACCGGCTGTGAGAGCTTCGGCATCGTTCTGCTGGAGGCAATGGCGGTGGGCAAACCGGTCGTCGCCTCGAACATAGCTGGCTATGCCAGCATATTAGCCGACGGCGTCGAGGGGATACTGGTACCGCCCAAAGATGATGAAAAACTGGCCCGGGCCCTGATCTCTCTGCTTAACGACGAGCCGTTAAGGCGCAGGATGGGGGCCAATGGGATACGCAAAGCGGCGGAGTATGACTGGAAGAAGATTGCCCGTAAGGTACTGGACTTCTATATCGAAGTGCTGAAAAACAAGCCCGAACATAGAGAGACCTTCTCATTAAGGAAGATCATCATAGAAAAAATGAGCAGCCTTGTTGCGGAAAGCAGACGGAATGGAAAAACTAACCGGAGTTCGTAAGTCCGCCTACCGCCTTACTGAACCGGCCGTACAACTCCTGATGAGGACAGGTATTACCCCCAATAACTTAAGCTGGTTAGGCTTCTCAATAGCCGTGGGTGCTGCCGTCCTCATCGCTACCGGGCACCTCTTTATTGCCGGCTTTGTGGTAATTGCTGCCGGCTTCTTTGACATGCTGGACGGGTCGCTGGCGCGCCGTACTAACAGGGTCACAGCATCCGGCGCTGTCCTTGACTCCACCCTGGACCGCGTATCTGAGGCAGTGCTGCTGCTGGGCGTCATGATTTTCTACCTCCTCCTGGGCAACCGGCCCGCGCTGGGGATACTGTTTGTCTGCCTTGCCCTAATCGGCTCGCCACTGACAAGCTATATCAGGGCGAAGGCGGAAGCAATAGGAATAGACTGCAAAATGGGTTTGTTCACCAGGCCGGAGCGGGTAATTGTGCTGGCGGTAGGTCTACTGGCCAGCCCTCTTAACAACAACGCCCTAATCATCGCCCTGGCTGTCATAGCTACCTTAAGTTTTGTTACCGCCGGGCAGAGGCTGTCCTATTTACTCAAACAAACCGGAAATCAGTGTGGGGGAAGGTTAGGATAACCGCCACGGTTTAGTCGCCTTTGGCGATCCTTCTACCTGTTCTGGCTAAAACAACTACGATACGCTGATTAAACTTGAAAGGGGATACAATGTCGGTTATTGCTGTTATTGGAGCGCAATGGGGAGACGAAGGAAAGGGTAAGATAGTCGACCTTTTGGCTGAAAAAGCAAGAGTAGTGGTACGTTTTTCGGGTGGTGATAATGCCGGGCATACCGTAATCAACCAATACGGTGAATTCGGGCTGCATATTATCCCGTCCGGTATTTTCTATCCCGGGGTTACCTGCATCGTCGGCAACGGGGTAGTAATCAACCCGGAGATACTCATCGGTGAGATTAGCCAGCTTGAGCAACGGGGTGTGGACACCGGCAGGCTGTTTATCAGCGACCGGGCTCACCTGATTATGCCCTACCACACCCTGCTTGATGGTCTGGAAGAAGAATCAAGGGGAGGCAATGCAATCGGGACAACGCGCAAGGGCATCGGGCCCGCCTTTGCCGACAAGACGGCCAGGCTGGGTATCAGGGTAGGTGACCTTCTGGAGAAAGAAGCACTGCTGAAGCGTCTGCGCTTTATCCTGGAAAGCAAGAACGCCATTCTGACCAGGGTCTACGGGGTGAAGCCCCTGTCAGTGGATGAAATCTACAGCCGGTACTGCCGGTATGGAGAACTACTGGCCCCTCGCATCCGGGAGACAGTGGTAATGCTGTCGGAAGCACTGGATAGGAATGAGCCGATTATGCTGGAGGGAGCCCAAGGAGCACTGCTTGATCCTGACTTCGGCACATACCCCTATACCACCTCATCCTCACCCCTGGCCGGTGGCAGTTGTCTGGGCAGCGGTATCGGCCCGAAGCAGGTTAAAAGCATACTGGGCGTAGTTAAGGCTTATTGCACCAGGGTAGGTGGCGGCCCCATGCCAACTGAGCTAACTGACGAGACCGGAGACTCTATTCGGGAACTGGCCCATGAGTACGGTACTACCACCGGCAGGCCGCGCCGCTGCGGTTGGTTCGACGCCGTAGCGACCCGTTTCAGCGCCCGGGTTAACAGCTTGACCGGTATTGCCATTACCCGCCTTGATGTCCTTGATACCCTGCCCCGATTGAAGATATGTACCGGCTATAAACTGGAGGGAGAGGTAATCAATTACTTCCCGGCAAGTATAACCGCTCTGAGCAAGTGTCAACCCGTCTACGAGGAGCTGCCCGGCTGGCAGTCTGCTACCAGCCACATCCGGGACTACGAGCAGCTACCGGCTGAGGCCAGACAATATGTCGTCAGGCTGGAAAAGCTTACTGCCTGCCCGGCCAACATTATCTCGGTAGGTCCCGAAAGAGATCAGACCATTCATAAAATACCCCTGTCATTCTAGGGAAAAAGACAAAAGACGGACTGGTCTCTAGATTACCTGGACCCAATTCTGATGAATCAGGTAAGACCATATCTTTACCTGGCAGCCCTAGCTTACCGGTAGGTCAATATGGTAGTTTTGCAGAGTATCCCTGATAACAGCGGCCGTCTTTTCATCAGGTGCAGTAAGGGGCAACCGGGGATTACCGACCTGGAAACCGATATGGTTCAGGGCATACTTGGTCGGGATAGGGTTGGCGACAATAAAGAGAGCGTTAATCAGAGGCAGCAAATGGCGGTGGATATCAGCCGCAACTCCGGTATCACCAATCATAAAGCTATCAATCATTTTCTTAATCTGGTTACCCACCAGGTGCGAGGCAACGCTGATAACACCATAGCCGCCCAAGGCCAGTATGGGCAGTGTATCGCCGTCGTTGCCGCTCCAGACCAGGAAACCATCCCGTGCACCGTCGATAACCCGTGCCACCTGTTCCAGGTTGCCGCTGGCCTCTTTCAAGCCAATAATATTATCTATCCGGCTCAACCGGATGGCGGTATCGGCAGAAAGATTTACCACGGTACGTGATGGCACATTGTACAGGATACAGGGCAGGCTGGTACTCTCGGCAATCGTCCTGAAGTGCTGGTATAGGCCCTCCTGGGTAGGCTTATTATAGTAGGGGACCACCAGGAGACAGGCATCAACTCCGACGCTTTCAGCCGCTTTGGTCGCCTCTAGGGCTTCCGCAGTGCTGTTACTCCCCGTTCCGGCCACGACCGACCCGCGCTCACCCACGGCCTTCTTTATCTCGGTAAAAATGCGTATTTCTTCATCCCGGACAAGGGTAGGCGACTCTCCGGTCGTACCCACCACCACCAAGCCTTCGCTTCCCGAGTCAAGCAGCGCCAGGGCCAGTCTCCTAGCTTGCTCATAGTCGACCTCCCCCTTCTGATTGAAGGGGGTTACCATTGCCGTCAGCAACCTACCCGGCTTTCTCATCTTCTACTCTCCATCGGATTCAGCCATTCCCTCTGGACCATTTCCTCAGCAATCTGAACGGCATTCAAGGCTGCTCCCTTGCGCAGATTATCGGCAACAACCCACATCACCAGACCATTGGAGTGAGATGCATCCCGGCGGATACGCCCGACAAATACCTCATCGGTACCAGCAGACGGCCAGGCTTGAGGATAAAGGCTGATGGAAGGATCGTCCAGCACCTTAACCCCTGGGGCCTGGGCAAGAATCCGCTCGGCATCATCGGGGAGCATCAGCTGAGAAAACTCCACACAGACTGCCTCACTATGACCGGTGAATACCGGGACCCGCACACAGGTAGCCGAAATAGCTATCTCATCAGCATGCATTATCTTCCTCGTCTCTTCCACCATCTTCCACTCTTCTTTGGTATAGCCGTTGTCCAGGAAAACGTCTATCTCAGGCAGGACATTAAAGGCTATCTGATGCGGGTAAACGTGGGGAATAACACTCTGCCCGTTCAAGACCTGCTTGACCTGTACTGTTAACTCTTCAATGGCAGCGGAACCGGTACCCGAGACCGACTGGTAGGTATCGACGATAATCCGCTTGATAGGATTAACCTTGTGTAATGGGTACAGGGCTACTACCATCTGAATGGTGGAGCAATTGGGATTAGCGATAATACCGTTATGCAGCTTGATATCCTCGGGATTAACCTCAGGTACCACCAGAGGAACCGTCGGCACCATTCTAAAAGCAGCGCTATTGTCGATCACTACCGCCCCTGATTTGGCCGCTATTGGCGAGAAGTAGCGGCTGATTTCAGCGCCGGCGGAAAATAGAGCAATATCTATTCCCTGGAAGGACTCGGCAGCAGTCTCCTGAACCTCGATTTCCTTACCGGCAAAGTATAATTTCTTACCTGCGGAGCGGTCGGAAGCAAAAAGCCCCATCGAGGCTACCGGGAAATCGCGCTGTTCCAGTACCTTGATGAACTCCTGTCCGACCAGCCCGGTGGCACCAACAATAGCTACCTTGTATTTTTTCTTCAACCCTTATCCTCCAAGCCAAGTAATGTATCCAGGCCATAGATCAACCCTTTGTGTCCGACCACTTTCTTCACAGCCAGTATAACACCAGGCATAAAACACTCTCTACTGATTGTATCATGTCGTATGCTCAATGTCTGCCCCGGTCCGCCCAGGATTACTTCCTGGTGGGCCAGCAGCCCGGGCAGCCGCACGCTGTGAATAGCAACACCATCCACCTGCTCCCCACGGCTGGCGTAAGTCCGCTTCTGTTCCGCGGAGAGAAACGGCTTACCCTTTGCCGCTACCATCGCCCGGGCCGTGGACAGGGCAGTTCCCGAAGGCGCATCCACCTTCAGGTGATGATGCAGTTCGATAATCTCGGCATAGTCTAAATACCTGGCGGCTATCCTGGCCAGGTGCATCATCAGTACCGCTCCCAGAGCGAAGTTAGGTGCTACCACCGCCCCTACCCGGTGGGTCTGTGACAGCCGGCCAATCTCATTAACCTCAGCCTCGGTCAGACCTGTGGTCCCTATTACCAGGTTGACGCCTTTGGCAGCAGCTATACGCACCGCCGGCATAGTGGCCCGAGCAACTGTAAAATCTACCAGTACGTCAGGCTTGCAGCTGTTAATGATATACTCAAGGTCAGAGGAAAGCGGAACGTTACCATCGCCGTCAGGCAAGGGCAGGCTGTCTTCCTTAGTCTGTAGTTCCACAGCACCGACAACCTGCATCCCGTCCTCACGGCAGACGGCGCTGATTACTTCTCGCCCCATTTTACCCAGGGCACCATGGACAGCTACTCTGACCGGTCTCATAACTAACCCCTTCGGCCAGGAGTATGTCTGGCAGGCCCGTCGGGCCTGTCCCGGCGGGCCGTAAACTGCTTCCTGGGTGGCCTTTCCGCAGACCTGGCTTCTCCTGACTCTCTCCCTGATTCCCGCGGTGAGTCTTCAAATACAGCCCGGCGTGACAGATTGATTCTACCCATACGGTCGATCTCGGTCACCTTAACCGTAATCTCATCACCCACCTTGACCACGTCCTCGACATTAGCCACGCGGTAGTCGGCCAATTCACTGATGTGGACCAGTCCCTCTTTACCGGGGAGGACCTCGACAAAGGCGCCGAAGTTCATCAGGCGCATCACCTTGCCGGTATAGATGGCACCAACCTCGACTTCCTTGGTCAAATTCTCGATCATCTCGATAGCCTTCTGGGCCGCTTCCTTATCCGATGATCCGATAAGTACAGTACCATCATCCTCAATGTCAATGGTCACCTTGGTCTCATCAGTAATGGCTCTGATTGTCTTCCCCTTGGGGCCGATGACAGTACCAATCTTTTCCGTATCGACCTTCATTTTGTAGATTCTGGGTGCGTAAGGGCTGACCTCAGACCTGCTGGTGCTAATAGTCTGCTGCATGACACCCAGGATAAAAAGGCGGGCCTCGCGGGCCTGATGCAGCGCCTCCTTAAGAATATCCACGCTTATACCCTTCACCTTGATATCCAGTTGGAGAGCAGTTACACCTTCGACGGTACCGGCAACCTTAAAGTCCATATCGCCGCAAGCATCTTCAATACCTTCGATATCGGTTAGAATGGCATGATTGCCCTGACCGTCGGTAACCACGCCCATGGCTATCCCGGCTACCGCCCTCTTTATCGGTATCCCGGCATCCATCAGGGACAGGCTCGAAGCGCAAACGCTGGCCATAGAAGTACTGCCGTTAGAACTCAAGACCTCTGATACCAGGCGAATGGTATAGGGGAAGTCCTCGCTATCGGGAAGTATCGGCAAAAGGGCCCTTTCTGCCAGAGCACCGTGTCCAATCTCACGCCGTCCGGGCGAACTCAAACGCTTGACTTCACCAACGGAGAAGGGAGTAAAGTTATAGTGGTGCATAAAGCGTTTTGTCTCCTCGATACCGAGCCCGTCAATCCGCTGCTCCTGTCTGGTAGAACCCAGAGTAGTGATGGTCAGCACCTGCGTCTGACCCCGGGTAAATAACGCCGAGCCGTGGGTGCGAGGTAAAATACCCAGTTCACAGCTCAAGGGGCGCACCTCGTTCAGACTGCGACCGCTGATACGCTGTCCTTTATTGAGAATATTGGCCCTGATTTCAGACTTGAGCTTTGCTTCAAAGACAGGGCCAATTTCTTCTTCCGGAAACGATTCCGCAAGACGTTCGATACTCCCCTTCTTCATCTCATCAAGCATCTGGTTACGCTTAACCTTGTCCGGTTCAGTTAAAGCCCGGCCCAGGCTATCGCCGAAAGACTCCGATAGTGCTGACTCCAGTTCCCGGGCCGCCAGGGCAGCAGGAACCTCCAGCTTGGGCTTGCCACAGGCCTGCCTTAACTGCTCCTGAAGCTCGATTATAGGCTGGTTAGACTGATGACCGAACTCAATAGCCTGAAGAATAATATCCTCAGGAACCTCGCTGGCACCCGCTTCTACCATAACCACTGATTCCCGGGTACTGGCGACAACAAGATCAAGCCGGCTGTTATCAAGCTGAGACAGGGTCGGATTTAGTACCATCTCATTATCGATATATCCGACGTGGACGGCACTAACCGGACCGGCAAACGGCACCTCTGACATTGACAGCACCGCCGAACCGCCGATGACCGCCAGTATATCGGGGTCGTTTTCCTGATCGGCGGAAAGTACGGTGACGATTATCTGAATGTCCCTTCGCCAGTCCTTGGGCAGGAGCGGACGCAGGGGGCGGTCAGTCAGCCGACAGGCCAGTATCGCCTCCTGACTGGGGCGCCCTTCCCTCCTGATAAAGCCGCCCGGAATCTTACCGGCGGCATATAGCCTTTCTTCATAATCTATGGTCAGCGGGAGAAAGTCTGTCCCTTCCCGAGGTTCGTCGCTGGTACAGATAGTAACCAGCACCACGGTGTCCCCGTAGCGAACGGTAATGGCACCATCGGCCTGCCGGGCAAGCTTCCCGGTTTCAATACTAAGCGTTCTCCCCGCTACTTCACATTGGAAAATTTGTCCGTTTATCAATTGACTATCCTCTTTATTATTTTCGCAGGCCGAGCTGTTCAATCAGGGTCCGGTAGCGGTCTTTATCCTCCCGGCTGAGATAAGCCAGCAGCCTCCTTCTTTGCCCCACCAGCTTGAGCAAACCGCGCTGTGTGTGATAATCGTGCCGGTTAGCTGCCATATGCCCGGTCAGCTCGTTTATCCTCTGTGTCAGCAGCGCTATCTGCACCTCGGTCGAGCCAGTATCAGCCTCGCTGCGTTTGTAGTTACCGATGATTTCCGCCTTCTTCTCTTTGTACAAGCTATGCCCCCTTTTCCTTAGAGTAAGGGCCCACCCACTCTAAACTATATTATTTTATTAACTAAAAACGATGAAATTATAGCATAGCCGTTCGTTTATGTAAATTTTAGGAAAGATGAGCCGGTTCAAATAGATGGGTGATAACATCCCCCGTTTCAATACTCTTCAGCCGCTAAACCGGCAGAATTAGCTGGATAGAGGCGGCAATATGTGCTAAGCTGAACTTAACCATCCAGATATCAGAGGTCCGCCACGCTATGAACGTCGGTATCTGCAGGATTAGCCTCCGCCTACCGGAAAACAGCTCACTTAAGGGCAAGCGGCAGGTGGTAAAGTCGATTACCGGCCGGGTGAGCAACCGCTTTAATGTCGCTATAGCTGAGGTCGATAGCCACGACTTGTGGCAATCAATCACCCTGGGAATTTGCTGCGTCAGCAACAGTAAACAGCACTCTAACGAGACCCTCTCCCGGGTGGTGAACTTTATTATCGAGAGCCGTTTCGAGGTGGAGATGCTTGATTACGAGATTGAGCTCATCTCCGTCCTCTAGAAGTTCTATCGTTGCTTCGGTTCTTTTGATTTTGGCAAGGGAATAATGATGGATACAGCCACCTTTCTCAACTATCTTACTGCCCAACCCGGCTACAGCGGTCAGATTGCTCACGTCGAGCATATTCCGGCCCGCGAGGCAAGATATGCCGAAACGGACAAGCCACTGCCCGATCGTCTTCATGACTGCCTCGGCAAGCATGGGCTATTGCCGCTATATACTCATCAGGTCGAGACGATAGACCATGCCCGGGAGGGCAGGAATATTATGGTATCAACCTCAAGTGCCAGCGGTAAGACCCTGTGTTATAACATTCCCGTAATGGAGAGAATACTGACCGAACGGGCCAGCCGTGCCCTCTATCTCTTTCCAACCAAGGCGCTGGCTCAGGACCAGCTGCGTAACCTGCGCACAACATACTGCCCCGATTTACTCCGGACGGAGGAACTGGATACCTTTGACGGTGATACACCCCGGGTAGAGCGGGCCGAGATAAGAAAAAGAGCCCGGATAATACTGACCAACCCTGACATGCTCCACCTCGGTATCCTGCCCAACCACAGATACTGGTCGAGCCTACTGCGAAACCTCCGCTATGTTGTGATAGATGAAGCCCACAACTACCGCGGCGTTTTCGGCTCCCAGTTAGCCTGTGTGCTGCGCCGCCTGCGCCGTCTCTGCTGTCTCTATGGCTCGGATCCCCGGTTCATTTGCTGCTCGGCGACGATAGCCAACCCCGTTGAGCACATCGAGAAACTGGTCGGGGTAAACTTCAGCCTTGTCGACAGTGACGGTTCATCACACGGAGAAAAGGACTTCGTCTTCTGGAATCCTCCCTTGATAGATGAGTCAAAGAGTATACGGCGCAGCGCCAACAGCGAAGCAACCGAGCTGTTTACCAGCCTGGTGAGCCAGCATATCCGCAGTCTTACCTTCGCCCGTACCCGCCGGCTTACCGAGCTTATCTACGTCTACTCACAGCGGCGTCTTGCCCAGAGCAACCGCATCCTGAGTGAGAAAATCAAGCCGTATCGCGCCGGCTATCTCCCCGAAGACCGTCGCCGCATAGAGCAGGACCTATTCAACGGTAAACTGCTGGGCGTGGTCGCCACCAATGCGCTCGAACTGGGAATAGACATCGGCGACCTGGAAGCTACCGTACTTACCGGCTACCCGGGCAGCATCGCCAGCACCTGGCAGCAGGCAGGCCGGAGCGGGCGCGGTGAGAGCAAATCGTTAAGCTTTTTGATTGCTCTGGACAATCCCCTCGACCAGTACCTGATGCAACACCCCGGTCAGTTTTTCGGGAAAAACTTTGAGAATGCCATAGTCAACCCGGCCAATCCCTATATTCTAGGGGCCCATCTGCTCTGCGCCGCCTGGGAGCTGCCGCTCAGTAAGAGTGACGAGCAGTTTTTCGGCACCACATTTAGCCGGGAAAAAGAAATGCTGGAGAGAGATGGCCTGCTCCGCGAGCGGAGAGGCAGGTGGTACCTCTCCCCGGCCATAAGCTATCCGGCCCAGGGTGTCAACATCCGCTCTACCAGCGGCGAGAGCTTTGCCATTATCGATACCCAAACGGCTTCCCTGCTGGAGACGGTAGAGTCAAGCGTAGCCTTCTTCCAGATACACCCCGGCGCTATTTACCTTCACCAGGGAGAGTCCTATCTGGTGACCAGGCTCGACCTCTCCGGGCGTACCGCCTATGCCGAGCCGACCACCGCCGCCTATTACACCCAGACCAAAGAAACTACCGATCTACATATTACCAGGACGATCCGCAGCAGAAACTGCGGAAAGGTAAAGGTATTCCTAGGTGAGGTGGAGGTTACCACCACCGTAGTCGGTTTCAAAAAGAAGGCGCAGTTCACCGAGGAGGTAATCGGCGAAGAAATGCTCGAGCTACCGCCCCAGCGCTTTGCCACGATAGCACTGTGGTTTGACCTGCCTCCAGGGGCCATGGCACGGCTGGAGGAGGAAGAACTGGACCCGGCTGGTGGACTGCACGCTGTTGAGCACGCTGCGGTCGGCATTTTACCTCTTTTCGCCCTCTGCGACCGTAACGACATCGGCGGTGTTTCCACCCTGCTTCACCCTGATACCGGCAGAGCCCAGATATTCATCTACGACGCTCACCCCGGCGGCATCGGCATTGCCGAGAAGGGTTTTGACTTAACCGGAGAACTGTGGCAAACTACACTGAGGTTAATCAAAGAGTGCCCCTGCCAGGAGGGTTGCCCCAGTTGTATTCAATCACCCAAGTGCGGCAACAATAACAAGCCGCTGGACAAGCGTGCCGCAATGGTACTGCTGGACGGACTGATAGCAGAGCGCTAGCAATCGGGATTTACGGTAAAGGGACTAATCAGATAGGATTACACATTAAAGGAATAATCTCAGCAGAATGATAAACATCAGCATCGACCCGGTAGCTTTTACCATAGGCACACACGAAGTCAGGTGGTACGGTATCATCGTCGCCCTGGCGGTAGTTGTGATGATCCTCTGGGCATACAGCCGGATATCTAAGATAAAGGAGACCCTGACTGTACCCCCCGATATTATGCTAGCCCCGATCGGCATTGCTTCGGGAATGGCCGGCGCCAAGCTGGTCCATATTATGGAGAGCTGGCAATACTATGTAGAGCACCCGGCGGAGGCATTCAGCGGTGGCGGCCTGGCGATATACGGCGGCGTCATCGGTGCTACCCTGGGCATCTGGCTTTATCTTCGCTTCAGCAGCCTCGGCAAGGAAAGAATAAGGGATTTTTTCGCCGTCGCCGACCTGATAGCGCCGGGGATAATACTGACCCAGGCTATCGGCAGGGTGGGGTGCCTGGTAAACGGCTGTTGCTGGGGTAAGCCGGCGGCAGAATGGGTGCCCTGGAGCGTGGTCTATACCCACCCTAACAGCTATGCCCCGCTCAACATACCCCTCCATCCTACTCAGGCTTACGAAACCATTTTTGCCCTCGTCTGCTTCGTAATACTGCTCAAGCTCACGGGGCGGCTCAAGCCGGATGGTTCTGTTTTCATGGTCTATTTCATCATGTATTCGGCATGGCGCATCGCTATCGGATTCCTGCGCGACGCGCATGCTTACTTTGCCTTCAGCTTAAGCCAGGCACAGATAATCTCGATAGTGGTACTTGCGGTAAGCGTATTCATACTCATCTACCGCAGGCACCGCTTCAGAAAAACAGAAAAAACCTCCGCCTGAAGTATTATGGTCAAAAAAAGGGGATACCTTATTTGGTATCCCCTTTTTTCTCTTTGACTGACAGCGATTCTGGTATCTTATCTGTTCACCGCTGTCATCGGCACATCGGGTAACAACCCAGCGGAATGCAACGGTTACCCCCCACCGCTTAAAGCAACTTCCGGGCCAGGCCCGGCATTGCTTTACCTGCCAATTCTCTTACGCTTGGCATTTTTTTTCGCCTTCAGGCGGGCGGCATCTCTCTTGGAGAGAAAATAACGGTGGGCCTTCGCCTCACGAAGGATACCACCCATCTGCACCATCCGTTGAAAGCGCCTCAACAATGAGTCCTGGGTCTCGCCTTCACGTACCGATACTTCTAACGGCATAACACTCCAACACCTTCCCGGAACACAAACTGGCCGGATCTCTCCAACCTGCTTATGCCCTCAGGTTACGATAACTTTACTCCCGTACTTTAGTTTTGCTGTAGCACTCACTGCAGTAGACCGGTCTACCTTCGCGAGGCTCGAACGGGACTTCGGTATCCTTGCCACACTCGGCGCATACCGCAGGGAACATCTGGCGCCGAGGCCGGTAACCGTAGTCACTATTCCCATAACGCTCCGCCTTTCTTGCCTGACGACAAGAAGGGCAGCGCTTGGGATCGTTGGTATAGCCTTTTGAAGCGAAGAATTCTTGTTCCTCGGCGCTGAAGGTAAAGGTGGCACCACAGTCGGAACACTGGATTGACTTGTCCTCAAAGCTCATTGGCTGACCTCCTCTCTTAGTTAGTTGGCTAGTTCTATGGTCACCCAGAGCTTGAGGCAATACCGAGTAAACACAGCATAGTTCAACAAAATAGGTGATAACCTAGACTAAAACCACCGGATGCATTGTACAATAAAAAAAAGTATTTTGCAAGAAAATCATTCCACTCCCTTATCTTAGCCCCTCCCTGCCAAATCCTTAGAACAATCGCTCACTTTAGAAGAACAGGCAAAGCTTGATGACTTCACGATAGATATTCACAGTATTTTATTAACTTTATTAATTCAGCATTGACATATCATCTGAGACAACCTATAATACTACTATCATCCAAACTGTATTCGGGAGAGATATGGCAGGTAAAGACTACTATCAGACTTTAGGAGTCAAGCGGGATGCCACTGAGAAGGATATCAAACAGGCCTACCGCAAACTGGCACGCAAGCACCATCCCGATGTTAACCCCGGTGATAAAACGGCGGAGACCAAGTTCAAGGAGATAAATGAAGCCTTCGAGGTCCTCTCCGACAAGGAGAAAAGAAAGAAATACGACCGGTTCGGCGACCAGTGGCAGTATGCCGATCAGTTTGCCCAGTCAGGATACCGGACAACGTCCGAAGGTTTCCAGCAGGGTGGTGCCGGTTTTCACTTTGAAGAAGCTGATCTGGGCAGCATCTTCAATGAACTGTTCCGGGGCAACCGCAGCCAGACCTACCGCCGCCAGGCCCGGTCGAGGCCAGGCCAGGATATCGACCACCCGGTAGAGGTAACTCTGGAAGAAGCCTATCACGGCTCGACCCGCATCCTGGGTATCGAGGCCAACGAACCCTGTTCAGGCTGCCAGGGCAGCGGACTGATACAGGGCGTACCCTGCTCGGCATGCCGCGGCTCGGGGGTGGTACCCCACTTGAAGCGTCTCGAGGTCAAGATTCCGCCCGGGGTCAGGGACGGGTCACGGGTACGTGTTACCGGTAAAGGAGGACAGGGTTACGGCGGCGCGGCTAATGGCGACCTTTATCTGGTGATATCGGTAAAACCACATTCACAGTTTCAGCGCAGCGGCGATAACCTGCATGTAGAGGTCGGCGTTCCGCTAACCGTGGTTGTACTGGGGGGAGAGATCCAGGTGCCTACCTTAAAGGGCAAGCTGGCACTGAAAATCCCGCCGGAGACTCAGAACGGCAGTACTTTTCGCCTGTCCGGACAGGGTATGCCCCATCTGGGCAGATTATCCCACGGCGATCTGATGGCCAAGGTAAACGTGATACTACCAACCAAACTATCGAACCGGGAGAAAGAGCTGTTTAATCAGCTAAGGGAAATCAGGCCGGATTAAACGGTGAGGTTATTATGAATTCAGAGGATAACGAACCGCGATACGGAATCAGTATCGCCGCTAAAATGATTGGCGTTCGAACCCACACGTTGCGTTATTATGAGAGAATTGGCATAATAGAGCCGCACCGGTCCCGTGGCAATATACGCCTCTATTCCAGCAGCGATATCGCGATAGTGCGTCGGGCGAAGACTCTGATGGACGACCTGGGAGTTAACCTGGCCGGAATAGAGGTTATCCTGAGGATGTTGGAGCAGATGTCCGAGTTGCAGTCCCGCCTGGAGGATGCAGAGGCAGAACTGAGGAGTTTCCGGGAGGTAGATGGCACATGAGGCAGGAAAAATTTACCGAACAGGCACAGGAGGCACTGGCCTTATCACAGGAGATAGTCCGTCAGTACCACCATAGCCAGTGGGACGTTGAGCATATCCTGCTGGCCCTGCTCCGGCAGGAGGCGGGTTTGGTCGGTGAGATACTTACGGACCTGGGGGTGGACCTTGAGGCAGCCAGACAGCAGGTAGAAGCGGCACTGGAGCAGTCTCCCCGGGTTGCTTATGAAACGGGACAAATATATGCCACACCGCGGGTTGCCCAACTGATAAACAAGGCCGGTGAGGAAGCGGCCAGGCTCAAGGACGAATTTATCGGAACCGAACACCTTTTTATTGCCATGACTGCGGAGGAGAAGGGCGAAGCGTCGGCAATCCTGCATCGGCTGGGTATCGACCAGGAGAGGGTCTATGCTGCTCTCCAGAAGCTCCGTGGCAGTCATCGGGTTACCGATAGCCGGGCCGAGAGTAAATACCGTTCCCTGGAAAAGTACGGTCGCGATTTGACCGAGCTTGCCCGACAGGGTAAGCTTGACCCGGTCATCGGCCGCGAAGAGGAAATCAAGCGAATAATGCAGATACTTACCCGCCGCACCAAGAATAACCCGGTGGTTATCGGCGATGCCGGAGTGGGCAAGACAGCCCTCGCCGAGGGACTGGCGGAAAAGATCGCCGCCGACGATGTTCCTGACTCTCTCAAAGGACGTAAGGTGGTAGCCCTTGACATGGGAGCGCTGGTAGCCGGCAGCAAGTTCCGTGGTGAATTCGAGGAGCGGCTAAAGGCAGTAATGGACGAGGTCCGTCAGTCACGGGGTGAGGTAATACTGTTCATCGATGAAATCCATACCGTGGTTGGGGCAGGAGCAGCCGAGGGAGCTATTGACGCCAGCAACATGCTCAAACCGGCTCTGGCGCGCGGGGAGCTTCAGTGTATCGGCGCAACCACCCTCGATGAATACCGCAAGTTCATCGAGAAGGACAAGGCCCTGGAACGGCGCCTGCAGCCGGTATTCGTCAGCGAGCCGAGCATCGAGGCAACCGTTGAAATGCTGCGCGGACTCCGTCCCCGCTATGAGGCACACCACAAGATCAAGATCAGCGACGGAGCCCTGGAGGCAGCCGCCCGGTTGAGTCAGCGCTACATCTCCGACCGTTTTCTGCCGGACAAGGCAATCGACCTTATCGATGAGGCCTCAAGCAAGATACGTATCGACGCCGAGAGCGCCCCCACGGAGGTAAAGTCGCTGGAGCAGCATGTAAAACAGCTACTCAACGAAGAAGAGGCCGCCTCACAACGGCAGGACTATGAGCAGGCTGCCCGACTTAAGGCGGAGAGGCTGCGACAGGAGGACCAGTACAACCGTGCCAAGAATAGCTGGCTGCAAAAGGAAAGGATCGACGAGGTAGTTGACGAAGAGGATATCGCCCAGCTCATCTCGAAATGGACCGGAATCCCGGTCTCCCAGATGCTGGAGGGTGAAACGGAGAAGCTGCTCCACATGGAGGAGCGGATTCACGACAGACTGGTCAACCAGGAAGAGGCGGTAAATGCTGTCTCCGAGGCCATCCGCAGGAGCCGCGCCGGACTGAAAGACCCCAAACGGCCCATTGGCAGCTTTATGTTTCTCGGTCCCACCGGCGTCGGTAAGACCGAACTGGCCCGTACCCTGGCCTGGTTCCTGTTTGATGACGAAGGCGCCATGGTGCGCCTGGATATGTCCGAATACCAGGAGAAGCACACCGTATCCCGTCTCATCGGAGCACCGCCGGGTTACATCGGGTACGAAGAAGGCGGACAGCTCACCGAAGCTGTCCGGCGGCGTCCCTACCGGGTAATTCTGCTCGACGAAATAGAAAAGGCGCACCCGGAGGTATTCAACATACTGCTCCAGGTCCTTGACGACGGACGGCTGACCGACGGTCATGGACGGACCGTCGATTTTAAAAACAGCGTCATTATTATGACCAGCAACACCGGCGTCGAGTCAATTAGACAGTATACGGATCTCGGCTTCGGTACGCAAAAGGGCGATGGAGAAAACGGGCTGCAGAGTTATCAGCGTATGAAGGCAAAGGTGATGGAAGCGGTGAAGAAGACCTTCCGCCCCGAATTCATCAACCGGATCGATGAGATTATCGTCTTCCACGAGCTAACCGAGGAGCAGCTCAAGGATATCGTTGAGCTGCTGATCAAAGACCTGCAGCAACGGCTCACTGAGCGCAGACTGACGATAGATCTGACCAAAGCCGCCAAATCATGGCTGGTCAATAAGGGCTACGACCCGACCTACGGGGCAAGACCGCTCAGGCGGGCTATAGAACGTTATGTAGAGAACCCGCTGTCGAGTAAGCTACTCGAGGGAGAGTTTAGCGAGGGCGATAAGATTGTCGTTGGCTTAAGCGACGATAAACTGACCTTCTCCGCCGGCAAGGCGGCGAAAGCAGGGGCACGAACAGGAAATGCTTAATGACGGTAGCGACTAGCGCAGGGGTGAAGAAGGGCTCGAACCGCAAGAAATACATTGCCGGTATCTGTTTTGTCGCCGGAATTGTGATTGCCTGTGTTCTTCTTGTCTATCACTGGGAGTACGTGCTCCGCTTTCAGAAGTATGGCTATCTAGGCCTTTTTCTTATGTCACTGGTCAGCGGCTTCAGTATCCCGCTGCCGGTCCCTTATATGGTATTCACCTTTACTCTCGGCGGCGTATTGCATCCAGCGCTGGTGGGAATAGCCACCGGGGCGGGACTCGGTGCCGGTGGTACCCTCCTCTATCTGACCGGCCGCGGCGGGCGTCGCTTCCTCCCCCACTTTGAGATCTCGGACCCGGCCGATGAAGCATACTCCTCACGCTGGTCACGATTCTTGAGGCGAATAAAAATGCACAGGATTATGCACTTCGCCCACCGGAGGGGCACCCTGGCCGTGTTTGTACTATCCGTGCTGCCCAACCCCTTTTTCACACCGATGGCAATCAGTATGGGGACAATGCGCTTCAGATTGGCAAAGTTTTCCTTTGCCTGCTGGGCCGGACAGACGGTCAAAGCTATTGGTATTGCCTACTGCGGCTATCTGGGCCTGGGCTCTTTTCTGCGCTGGATGGGCCTGTTTAACATGCCCAGTATACCCGGCGTATCTTAAAAACAGGTTTACAAGGAGTTATTCATGGAAAGAGTTGCCACCGACTGGGACAGGTATCACAAGCGCGTCCGTGTCAGCCAGAGGTTCTTATGGACAGTATGGAGGGCTTACGCCAGTCTGCTCAGCGGATTCAGCTTCAGCAAACCGATTAAGATAATCGAGCTGGGCTGCGGCACCGGCTATCATACGCTGCAGATGACCAGGCTGTACCAGGTGGACAAGGTAACCCTGGTCGATGCCAACGCCAGCGTTATCAGCGATACGGAAAGAAGAATGTCCTCGCTGAAATGCGAGAAGGAGTTTCTGCTCAGGGACCTGTTCAGTCTCGATCTGGAGGAGAGGTATGATATCGTTCATTCTCAGGGGCTTCTCGAACACTACACTCCCGAGGAGCAACGGCAGTTGATTCGCCTGCACCGCGACCTGCTGGCCCCGGGCGGGATTGCGTTAATTCTGGTACCAACCACCAGTCTAACCTACCGATTCTGGAGAGGTCTTCTGGAGAGGCTGAACCAGTGGATATATAGTGACGAGGTCGCCCTCTCCAGAGCAGAGTTCGTCCGGCAACTGGAAGACAGCGGCCTGGAAATACTGAAGATCCAGGGGTGTCACCTGACAGAAGTGGGCGCCGTCTGCCGCAGACGTGACGGAGTAAAGTAATTCGCACGCACCAAGCGTGATATTGATCCGACACCCGGTTACCGTCTCTGACGTCGAGCAATCCATCATAATCATAAGAGAATCATATACATAACGAGGAGGAATACCTTGACCAACTCAGATACCCCGGGGAGAGTTGACAGCAAAAACATCCTGTCTTCCAACGGACAGGCTCCCGATGAGCCCGCCCTGCCGGGGCAAGGTTACCGGATGGCATTCAACTTCAACTCCGCACTGTTTAAGGTCCTGGTAGACTATCTCAAGCCGGAAGAGAAAGAGATGATCCTGGATTTGGGCTGCAGCCGAGGCTACTATGTTAAAGCAATGGAGGACTATACCAGCGGCGTAATCGGTGTGGATATCAGCGAAGACTCCTTGAGGAATGCGGTTACCGCCAGGGTGGAGTATGGGGATATTACCAATCTTGACTTTGCCGAAGGCAGTTTTGACAAGGTCTATTCACTGCACACGATTGAACACCTGCCGGATCTGGAGCGGTTCTTTTCCGAGGTCGCCAGAGTCCTCAGGCCGGGGGGGACCGCTATTATTATCTATCCCTGGGAGCTCTTCCGGGGAATGCAGGCTATCGGCGCTGCGATAAGGCAATACCGGAACCCGCTGCTGGCGAGGAGGATACACCTGCACAGATTGACGCCAAATATTATCAAGAGACTTATTGCCGGTACGCCTCTTGCCCACCGGCAAAGCAAGCTCGTTTTTGCTATGGGTATTCAGTACATGACGATACTGACCAGGACATCTTAGGTCTCCTGCCCCATAGCCTCTGCTAACAGCCTGCTGCTTCCCCCACCGGCTCACTTCTCTTCGATGGTTATCCTTATGATGACATCACCCTGCTCGATCTGCTGCAGGACATCCATCCCATCGATGAGCTGGCCGAATACCGAGTGCTTGCCGTCGAGGCCATGCTGTGGGGTCAAGGTAATGAAAAACTGGCAGCCGTTGGTATCCGCACCGGAATTGGCCATTGACAGGGCGCCGGCAAGATGAGTATGCTCGCTGAACTCGTCGGCAAAGGAGTAACCGGGGTTACCCCTCCCCGTACCGGTGGGGTCACCCCCCTGAATGACGAAGTCCGGTACGACACGGTGAAATGTGGTCCCGTCATAGAACCCGTCATTGGCGAGAAAGACGAAGTTGTTTACCGTATTGGGGACATCGCTGGCAAATAGCTCTAGGACCATGTTCCCACGCCCGGTTTCGATGGTGGCAATATACTCCTTGCCGGTATCAATCACCATCGCCGGTGGTGCCGAGTAGGTCTTCGGTTTTGCCGCCGGTCCCGGCGTTGTGTCGGACGCCTGACTGGCACACGATACCAGAAAAAGCGCACCGGCAGCCATAACGGCGATTGCTACTTGGGATATTCTGGTTTTTGTCATCACAGCATCTCCAAGACGTTCATTAGCTAGTATTTTAACCCATCCTTTAATCGTCACGCAATTACGCAATTTTCTTGCATCCACCGAAATGAAAGCGGCTAGACTTATGTTAGCTTAGTACAACCGCCGGTATTTGCCAGCCGACACTCTTTGTGCTAAATTATATTCATCCGCGTGGGGCTGTAGCTCAATTGGGAGAGCGTTTGACTGGCAGTCAAAAGGTAGGGGGTTCGAATCCCCCCAGCTCCATTTTTCTTTTGGTGAACTTTAGTGTTCTGCAGTTGCTAAAAAGCGTTCAAGCAGTTGCCTGTTAGCTTCAGCCCTGATATTTCTTTATGGCCAGAACTCATGCTTCTATTCAAACTGATGCCTATAATGCTTACAATTGGGGGAATAATTTGGAACTATCATCACCACATTTTCAACGTAACATTAGAATCAGATCACACAACACCTTTCTTAATGAAGTTACTATTCTCTTAAGGAGGCTTGAATTATGGAATTTTTTGACCTTATGAGTATCTCACACCGCTATATGGAGATATTAAACCCTTCTACGTCTGAAAAAATCATCAAACTTGGTAAAATACTCAAATTGAAAAAAGGAAACCGGGTCATTGACTTCGGTTGTGGTTGTGCTGAGCCTCTCGCTCTCTGGGCTGAGGAATTCGGTATCGTTGGTATCGGCGTGGATATATCCGAAGATTTCTGCGACCGGGCCAGGAAAAAGCTAGTCATGAGAGGGCTGTCGGATCAAATCGAAATCGTTTGCTCCCCTGCGGCTGACTACGTATTTGAAGAAGGGGCTTTCGATGCCGCAACATGTATCGGGGCAACGTTTGTTTTTGGCGGTTACCAGCATTCGATCCAGGAAATGAAGCGGGCTGTTCGTCAGAATGGACGCCTTGGTATCGGAGAAACCCACTGGCTTAGCAATCAGGTACATCCGGAATATGCCCAAAAGCAGACAACAACCCACACAGAAGCGGAACTAGCTAAATTTACCCGGGATGAAGGCTTTGAACTCGAATACATCATCCGTGCCAGCAACGACGACTGGGATAGGTACTATTCGGATAATTGGTATGGACTGATACGTTGGCTCGAGGAAAATCCCACCCACCCTGACCATGAACAGGTATTCAAGCATTTCCGTACTGACCAGGATGATTATTTACAGTTCCAACGCCAATATATGGGTTGGGCTATGTACTGCATCGCCCCCATCAAATCTCATTCGATTGGTAAATAGGAGCTTATAACAGAAATATGAGGCTACTCAATTAAGTGAAAACTTAACTTGAAATCCTTTAGAGGTCCAACTATTGATACCCCAGCTCCACCAAGGGGTACGATAGACAGAACTTCGACTACCCCTCTTTCTTTCCATTCCTCAATAGTACATAGCGGAGTACATGTCTGTACGGAATTTCCATTAGCTATTTTATGAAGACAATTACTCTAGAAACCGCCTGGTTTTACATTCTTTATTCTTAATATAGTCCTGATATAGTCCTGGCGTTATCTAAGAGCCCCCTGATCATCACGAGAAGAAGCTCAACCTTTAGAATTACCTGGACATCCGTTTCACTGAGCAGGCATTTCGCCTGCTCCTTTAGTTACCTTTGCTTCTTCTATAGGCCGGCCCGGATTAAGAAACTCGAATGTCCTACCCCGTACCGTTTCCAGTTGATCGATTAGTACTCGCAAATCCTCTTCCGGGATCTCCCCCAAAATGTCTTGGATGAGCTGCCATCCCAGCGCAGTAGCCTTATCAATGGTCTCTTTACCTTTACTGGTAAGAACTAAACGTACTTCCCTACGGTCACGGCTGCTTCTCACTCTCCTAATAAGTCCATCCCTTTGCATACGATCTAGCAGCATACTAACGGCGTTATTGTTCCGATCCAACCAGTTCGCAATGATGGTAGCCGTAACCGGGCCGTCAGTATATCTCGTCGCCATAAGGACGCCGTTATACTGAGGGGAAATTCCTATTTGCTTGAATACGTTTTCCTCAACTTTCAATACCAGATTGTAGGTTTGGTGCATTAGTAACCATGTCCTGAGCATAGGATTATCAAATCCAAACTTAACCGGCATTTCATATATCTCCGATCGACTATGTCACTATTTGTTCATTCACTAATACATTTTATCACACCTGAATCCCACCACTAAATGCTTTAGCGTTTACCTTGCTTCTGAGGGAATCAGTTTCCCAAATACACCTTCTCCAAGCTGGTGCTCGGGGGATCCTGCCGACCTCTCTGCCCTGTAGTGGTAGCATCACTCAAGATATTTTCCAGGGCTTATCTAGATACGACCATCCGTTTTCCTCCAAGCCTGATCACCCTGACCGGCAATTCGTCTCTATTGGCCAGTTGATGCGCAAGATTCCCACTCATCCCCAGTGCCCCGGCAGCTTCCGGCATTGTCACTGTTAGACTGTCAGTGCTCATTTTGTGAAATTCCCCTGAATTCATTGATTCTTACCCACTACCAATTTGCGGCGAGCCTTCTTAATTTGGTGCGGCATTGGCATTTTTCTTTATTCCTAAGGCACTATAATGATCTCTAGCCAACCGTATGCCTTCACTTTGATTTGTAGTTTCACAAGGTATATGATACGCGTGAAAAGATTTATTAACAGGATAATGTCGCCAACTAAAGTAATGTGATAGGGGGAAAATATGGAAGAGAGAAGATCAGATTTCGAAGAAAAAACCACCAGCATAGTACCTATCGAAGAGATGAACCTGGAAGAATCGCAATTGGCGGAGCAACTATACAGCAGCGCGGGGCTAGGTCCGGTGGTTGAGGCCGGGTTGAAAGACTACGATAATAAGCTGCGCAAAGAGGATAAGTTAATAAGTAAGGTCTTCGGTGCCCGGGGTAGCGACATAAAGAGCTACGGGGAGTCTGTAGCCAAAAGAGTTGCCTTTGCAGTATATACCCTGTTGAACAAGCAGTACGGGGGTAAAGTAGGAGACTTGAGGTCGTACATCATGACACTACAGGAAGAACGGGACCGGGCAAATACCAGGTATGACGACCTAATGGGAAGAGTGGTTGGAATACTGGGAGAGGAATACAAGAATTTAAGAACTGATTCAAAAGAATTCATGGAGAGGCTGACCACAGTACTGGGCGAAGATCTCCAGGAATCAAGGATTGATAAGAAAGAACTGGCGGAGAGACTGGCTGACATAGATGGTCTGAGATTGAAAATAAGGACGCTGGAGGAAGAAAAGGTACAGTTAAACGAAAACCATGAATCGCAGATGACCGCTCTTAGAAAAGAGCATGGCGAGGCAGTGGAAGACCTGAAATCAAATATAGCCGAGCTCGATTCGAAAATAGAAAAGATGGAATCGGAGAAAACGGCTCTGTCAAACGACCTCGGACAGCTGGAAAATAATCATGAGCGACTCAAGAAATCCATCGCGGATCTTGCCGGCTCAGTACCTGATGAAGAGATAGGGAAGAAGCTGAGAGACGAGCTGTATCGTTTTATTCTGGAAGACTCAAAAGTCCCCGATAAAATAATAGGCGGCGTGGGAAAATTCATCGACTTCAAGAAATACCTTGGATTGGCTGCTGATAGAGGGGCTGAAGAGCTAGGCAAGCGCGTGGAGGAAATACTTGGTAGTAACCCGTAGAACATGAAGAGCTCTATTCAACGTGGTTGATTATGTCGACCTGTCAATCACAAAAGGCAGAGCATCAAAGAGATCGATCGAATTCCAACAGATTGTTTTGCTTAACTTGTGCGAGTCTAAGGTTTACAGATACAGACCGAGTGTCTTAGAAGGTTAAAGGTCTTTCGTATCTATAGAAAAAGAGGTATCAATAATCAGAGCTTCAGTTGCCTCTCTTTTACTCTTGTTTTGCATCACCTGACTCATCCACAATATCGCCGGAAGGGATGCACTGTCCGTCACTGTCCAGATGACATATGCCGACAACCTTTTCTACGGGGACCACGAAGGCGATACCCTTGCCCGGTTTATCAAGCTCGGCGGCACGGACGATTTCTTCCAGTATTGCCTCTTTCTTATCGGGGAAGGTTACCGACAAGACGATTTCCTTTTCCGGCTCAATAGGGATACCCATGATCGTCTGCTTCTCACGAATCCCAACCCCACGTCCCAACAGGACAGTACCCCCCTCGGCACCCGCCTTCATGGAGGCGTCTAAAACTGTTTCACCCCAGCCCTTACCCACGATAGTCATGATTAGAGCGATCTCCAATGACATTGATATTACTCCTTTCTCTGCCGATATTCTCGATATTTTAGTACAAGTATTTTTCTTAGTCCACTTTTATAAATAAGTCCCAGTATCAGTATTGATAGTATTGGAGCCAGTGCTATCAAGGCTATCAGGCCAAAGCCGTCGACGATCGGGTCGCGCCCTTCAATTGCGGAGGCAACACCGAGCGCAACCGCCATCAGGAAAGTTACCGCCAGTGGGCCGGTTGCTACACCACCCGCATCAAAAGCAATAGACAAAAATGTCTTATCACTAAGCCACATTAGTCCGATAGCGAGCGCATAGCCGGGGATAATGATGTAGGTCAGGGGAATACCATAGATAATTTTAGCCATTCCTAAAGCGACAAAGGAGGCAACGCCGAGGGCAATGATGAGCAGGATGATATTCTTGCGGATTGAACCGGCTGAGGCCTTCTCGACTTGGTCGCTGAGCACACGGACCGCAGGTTCTCCCCAGGTCGTCAGAAAGCCAAGGGAAAAGCCGATGGGGACAAGAAATGGTTTTACGCTTATCGAGGTAAATGCCTCTCCCAGAGCTTCTCCGGCCGGCAGAAATCCAATATGCACTCCTTGAAGAAAAAGTATCAGGCCTACCGAGGCGATTGCGACGCCCTTTACCAAATTCAGGACGTAACTCCTCGGCAGCTTTAAAACCCGCAATTGAAACACGACGGATAACACCACCAGCGGCGCAAGTGCTCTTAGCACACCGAGAGAAGTCTGTCCTATACCAGTAAACATACTCGACATATCAAAACAGTATAATACCCATTGTCATAACACCGATTATCGGACCAACGGAAGCCAGACCAATCAGTCCGAATCCATCCGATATTGCCGACCTGCCGGCGATAACGGAACTAAATCCTAGTCCCAGCGCCAGGATAATCGGCACCGCCATCGGGCCGGTGGTTACCCCTCCTGAATCAAAGGCGACCGGGACGAACTCACGCGGGGTAAAAAACGACAGCACTATCACAGCAGCATAGCTGATGGTCAAGAGGTATTTCATGGGAAAATTGCGGATAATACGAAGCATGGACATGGATACAAAAAAGGCTACGCCGATAGCGATGATATAGATGAGAAGATTATCCGAAATAGCCCCCTGTGAAACAAGATCGATTTGCTTCGTCAGAACCATTACATCCGGCTCAGCCACCGTAGCGGTGAAACCAACCAGAAAGGCGATACCGATCACCAGCGACAGAGACCCCCGCTTGGGAAGCTCACTACCCACGGCTTCTCCGACGGGTAGAATTCCGATATCAATCCCTACCAAAAAGAGAATCATCCCACCGATAACCATGGCTACGCCACCCAGGAATTGATAAAAAGTATGCAAGGGCATCTGCAGAGGAGTAAACTGAAAGGCTACAATTACCAGCACCAGGGGAAGTATAGCTTTGATAACTTCCAGGGATTTTACCTTGATTGCGCCTGGCATATCTGAACCGCCTTAGGCCAAACGGCCAAGCAAGTTACTTGCTAGGATAGCCGGAGACTTAGCCAGTAATACGGGGGAATGTACTACCCTGCTTTATAGCCTCATATTACAGGTTTTTCATAATTCAATCAATAGATGACTAACCTATCCAGGTTCACAGGTTCTTACCCCTGTAAAACCACCCAGTCTCTAACCGGATCGCCTCATTAGCTCGTCCTGACCTTCCGCCAATTTATGCTACAGCAAATTTCATATTGACAAGCAGCACAACCGGGTATATATTAAGTGTCAAAACTAAACGGGAGGTGATAGTAGATGGATATGACATTACCATTCATTGGAGCGTTGTCTGTCCCACAATTCATACTTGCCATTATCGCTATTGTCTTCGGAATCATCATGCTCATTAAGCCGCAAATAGTTGCGTACCTGGTCGGCATATACCTTATCATATGGGGGGTGCTCTTCTTTATAAGCTGTTAAAATCGGGGGAGTTTAATAATTTCTTATCGCCGTGGGTGTGGTCCTTTTCGGCATAGCCCTTTTCATCTGAAGATGAAAAGTAATGGGCAGCCCCATAGCTCGAGCTAATACTCTGTTAGTGCTGGTGGTCGTTAAAGTGGCGTCAGCCCACCAGTAGGTGTTGTGTTTCGCCACAGATCCTTAGATCCTGTGCTTTCGTCGCCGTTCATCTACACTTGTATATTATTTGTTATACATATAATACGCCAGCCCACCGCGCAGTTTAGGCTCCCCGGCATCGAGTTTAGTACACCAAAGCCGCTTTTTACCGAATTCAGAAACAATTAGGTAGCAGTATTACTACCGGCGAAAGCCAATCGGACCTGACGACAAATTGACAGACTCTGGACCGGGGGCTTAACATCTAAATACAGCCACCAAGTTTAGCAAAGCCGGGTATGTCATGACAGATATTATTAAACCTTTTAAGGTCCTCTTCGCGGCGACCGAGGCCAGCCCCCTGGTCAAGATAGGCGGCCTCGGCGACGTGGCCGGATCATTGCCGAGAATTCTGAGATTGAACGGGCATGACGTCCGGCTGGTGATGCCTCGATACGGCAGTATCAATCTGGAAGGTTATCAGAATACTGCGATCGGTAGCTTCAGACTAACGTTCATGGGTAGGGAAGAAGAGGTCTCTATTACCGAGGTCTTACTCAAGCACGGGACACCCGTCTACCTTATGGGTAACAGCAGATATTTTGACCGGGCCTCTGTATATGGCGACGGAGACGATTCGGAGCGTTTTCTACTCTTCTCAATGGCAGTTCTGGAGATGCCCAGGATACTGAACTGGTGGCCGGATATATTCCACTGTCATGACTGGCATACGGGAGTGGTGCCGGCTATGTTGAGCGGGTCGCTGCGCAGCGACCCTTTTTATTCTTCCTGTGCTTCCGTATTTACCATTCATAACCTGGGTTATCAGGGATGGTTCGATGACAATTTTGCCCGGAGCGCCAATCTTTACGACTATCTGCCGCCTGCAGGCGATCCCATGCGTGAAAAAGCCTACAGCATGCTGGCTCTTGGCATCTATCATAGCGACATTATCTCCACTGTCAGCGAAACCTATGCCAGAGAGATTCTGACCCCCGAGTACGGTATGGGACTTGACCCGCTGCTGCAGCACCGCAGGGACAGTCTTTTCGGCATATTGAACGGCCTGGATTACGGCCAATTCAACCCGGCCAAGGACCCTGCGATAGAAGCACATTACACCGACTACCTTCCCGACCGGAGAGTGAACAACAAGATCGCATTGATGGACAGGGCCGGGCTACCAGCCCGAGGAGATGTTCCATTAGTAGGTATGGTGGGAAGAATCGTTTGGCAGAAAGGCTTCGATATTGCCATAGAGGCCATTAGAACTTCTTTAGCCGAACTCGATATTTATTTCGTGCTGCAGGGCACAGGCGAATGGGGTTACGAAGAACAACTGCGGTCGCTGGAAGCAGAGTACCCCGGCAAAGCCCACATGTTTCTTACCCTTGACTTCTCATTAGCCAACCTTGTCTTTGCCGGTTGTGACATCTTTCTCGCCCCTTCCCGTTACGAACCCTGCGGCCTGGCCGTCCCTATCGCCATGCGTTATGGCGCCGTTCCCACCGTAAGACATACCGGCGGCCTTGCCGAAATAGTGCCAGATTGCTCGCCGGATTTATCGCAGGGACTCGGCTTTGCTTTTCAGGACTATGATACCAAATCACTCCTGGCCGCCATACGACGGGGGCTCGACGCCTTCCGGAATAAGGAAAAATGGCACGGCCTGATAACTCGCGTTATGAAAGCCGACTTCTCATGGGAACACTCCGCACCCAAATACGAAAGACTCTACGAACTGGCCAAGCAACGCAGACTTCAGGCAATCCGGCCGAATTAGAGGCAGGCCGCCGTTTACCTGAAGTCCCGAGCATTAATGAGTATAGCTCTTTCGGTCCTTGTTTCCACATGTTCATCCTGATCACTTTTCTACATGCCCGATGGTCAAGATTCAACCATCGAACAAACTGGTCTAGTCCTACCCCGATAGAGTATAATTCTAACAATATACTCACGTTAAACAAAGGAGAAGTTCCACATGACTACTGCCAAACTACCGGAACGAATCAGCAGGCTCGACGAGCTTGCCAGCAACCTGTGGTGGAGTTGGCACGAGCCGGCACGCAAGTTGTTCCGTATTCTGGATTACTACCGCTGGAAGCTTAGCGGTCACAACCCAATGCGGCAGCTCAACGAGATGTCACCGGATGCCCTGCAGGCAATGGCTCACAATACCGATTTTGTTGCTCTGTATGATTCGGTGCTGAAGGCTTTCGATGCGGATATGGCATACTCGACTCACTGGTTCGCCACCACCCATCCCGAATGGCAGAACGGACCCATTGCCTACTTTTCCATGGAGTTCGCCGTACATAGTTCGCTCCCTATTTATGCCGGTGGTCTGGGGGTACTGGCCGGTGATATCTGTAAAGAAGCCAGTGACCTCGGCCTGCCCTTGACAGCGGTCGGATTCATGTACCCTCAGGGGTATTTCCATCAGCAATTCTGCCTTGACCCCAACAGCTGCCAGACTGAGAACTACCAGAATCTCAACTTCGATGAAGCACCTATCAGCCGGGTGCTCTCTCCCGACGGCAAGCCGTCACTGGCTGAAGTTAAGCTGGGTGATGTTGCCGTCGCCGTCGGAGTGTGGCAGGTACGGGTAGGACGCACCAATATCTATTTACTTGACACCAATCTTATGGAAACGCCGGAGCAATATCGGGAACTCTCCTCACGGCTTTATGTTGCCGACGGTGACTTACGTCTGAAACAGGAGATCGTACTTGGTATCGGCGGGGTACGCATCCTCCGCAAAATGGGTATCAACCCGGCTGTCTGGCATGCCAACGAAGGACACGCCGCTCTGATGATGTTAGAGCGTACCCGTGAAGAGATGACAAAAGGGGCTTCGTTTGAGGATGCCGCAAACAGGGTGCGGGCAGCCACCGTCTTTACCACTCATACGCCCGTGCCGGCCGGTCATGATGCCTTCCCGGTAGAATGGGTGGAGACATACCTGAAAGGATACCTGGAAAATGCGGGCATCGATCGGGGAACCTTCTTACGGATGGGACAGCGTGATGAATCAGCACATCAACCCTTCGACATGACGGTATTCGCACTACGGATGGCTAACCAGCGCTGCGGCGTAAGCCAGCTTCACGGCGAGGTTACCCGACGGATGTGGCAGGTGCTCTGGCCACAGGTTCCCGAAGAGCAGGTGCCCATATCGTATATCACCAACGGGATACACGTACCAACATGGGTTGCGCCGGAAATAAAATCGCTGTACGAAAAGTACCTGGGATTGGAATGGATGGAGGAACAGGATGATGCCAGGTTGTGGGAACGCATCTCCGATATTCCGGACGGCGAACTCTGGGCAGTTCGCCTGTACCTGAAGCGTAAAATGTTGCGTGCTATCCAGCGGCGTATACGGAGTCGATGGTTGAAGGATGATGTGCCCTGGAAACAAATCATGGCTCTGGGTGTACTGCTCGATTCCGAAGCGCTCACCATCGGCTTTGCCCGCCGTTTCACGGAATACAAACGGCCGGCATTGGTCTTCCGGGACATCGAACGGTTAAAGCGACTGATTAACAACAGACTTTTTCCCGTTCAGATTGTATTCGCCGGCAAGTCCCACCCGGCTGATTTACCATCCAAGCACCTTCTGCATCAGGTTTATACCATAGCTACGGAAAGGGATTTTGAGGGTCGAATTGCTTTTGTGGAAGACTATGATATGCACATGGCCCACTATCTGGTGCAGGGAGTAGATATCTGGCTGAATACCCCGCGCCGGCTGCGAGAGGCCTCCGGTACCAGCGGGATGAAGGCGGCGTTGAACGGGGTGCTTAATCTGAGTGTTGCTGATGGCTGGTGGCACGAGGGGTACAACGGTTCTAACGGATGGGTGCTTGGCGACAGTACGGCAAGACCGGAGCCGAATGATGAGGATACCATGGATGCCGAGGCGTTCTATCATCTCCTGGAAACAGAAATCGTACCTCTCTACTACTCCCGGGATTCCAAAGGTATCCCCAGGGGCTGGATACACATGGTTAAGAAGTCAGTTAGCTCTACCGTACCCGCTTTTTGCACCCGGCGGATGATCAAGGAATATGCCGACCGAATGTATAAGCCAGCTTTTCAGTCGATGATAGGCACAAAACCACGCTAGGCATCAGTTAGCAGGACGTTCAGCATCTCAGTAATGCTTACCAAACGGAAGCGGTATCCATGAGAAAAGGCGAGGTTGATCTCACTGTTTAAGAAAACTACCCGACGGCTGCGGGAATAAGTCTGCTCAGGTCGTCAATCTAGCTAACCCTTATCGAGAGCTGCTGCCCGATAGAGATAAACAGATCGGACCATCCTTTGGCTTTCCCTTCTCCCCGAGATGCCCTTTCCCGAAATGCAGGGTAGGTATCCCGGATCATTTTATGGTACAGGTTCTGAACCTGCCACAGGTTTGTTTCAAAGGGAAACGATCGGGAAAGAGCCAGCGCCGCCTTGAGATTCTCCATTCTCTCCGTGTCGCTGGGATCGGATACCAAGTGATTCATCGTTTTCACCAGATTCTGCTCGAACAAACGGGACAGTCCCTCTGTATCAAGATCAATGTCCCATAGCTGACTATCATCCAGAAGAAAACTGACCCGTTCCACATCGATGATATCATTCGCCAGCGCCTGGCGCAGGTCGGTATTCAATATGAACCCGGATGTGGTACGAAGGGCCTCGGGCATTGGATTGCCGAGGTCGGCCAGGAAGCGCATTAACGGATAGTAGGTTTCATGCAGTTGGCGATACGATGATTCGACGTCAGCCAGCATGTTCTCCAGAATACGATCCAAAACACAGCGCTGCTCGTCGCGGAAGAGTGATTTTATAGAGTAGGTTGATCCTCCGAAGTGTTTGTCCAGAAGACGGGCGACTCCGGAGAAATCGGCAGCAACACAGGTCTCGGTTATCTCCCGGATCATGTCCCGATAAGCCTTCTCGCCTTGATAATCCCGTATGCCGGCATTGATATTATGTCCGCCGAGATGAAGAACACCGAACGTAAGCCGTTTAGTATCCTTGCTGATCACAGAACTTATCGCTGCCCTTCCTGCCACCAGCCGGGTTTTGCCGCAATCAGTAGTCTGATAGTCTTCCCTGTCTACATCGTAGCAGTAGATCCTGGTGTGCTTTCCATAATCCTCGAACAGTGAGCTGATGGCATAATGAGCACCAACCCTGGTAAGATTCACCATTGCCGTTTTCACTAACTTATCGTAGATGAGGCGACCATCACCATATTTGGGGATGTTGCTCCTGGCCAGTTCCAGATGTGCCAGAAAATTCGGCTCGGTATGATCACCAAACAATTCTTCCGCCAGCTGAACCGCCCGTCCGGCGTATTGGATCACCTGTACCGTCTCGATACCGGACAGCTCGTCAAAGAACCACCCGCAGCTGGTGTACATGAGCATGGCATGGCGTTGAAGCTCAATCATTTTAAGAACCGTTACCGACTCCGTATCGTCCAGTTTACGTGTACCATGCCTCTCCAGGAAGCTCTGGATATTATCCGATGAGCGGTTAAGGACTACCTCGATATAGGCGTCACGGGCTGCCCAGGGGTCTTTCAATAATTCCCGTGCTCTCTCCTCATATTTAGCAGCCAGCGTATCACGCAACCAGTCCAGTGCCTCCCGCAGCGGGGCCCGCCAGGATTGCTTCCATCCCGGATTTCTCCCTGCGTTGCACCCGCAGTCGCTACGCCAACGTTCTACCCCATGCCGGCAGCTCCAGGAAGTATTCTCATTAATCTCAACCTCATCGGTAGGAGGGCATTTCTCCAGGTATTCACCATAGTTGGTGATACGGGCAAGGCCACTACCCTCAATATGATTTAAAGCATAAGCCAACGCCATATCACCGAAGCGGTGATGGTGGCCATAAGTCTCCCCATCGGTAGCAATGTGAACCAACTGGGGCCGGCTGTATCCTTCACGCAAGGAACCGGCAAGGCGAGACGCAAAACTGTCACCGCTTTTAAGGAGGTCCTCAAAGGCAACACTACGGGCAACCGGACCGTCGTAGAAGAAAAGGTTCAGCTTCCGCCCCGAGGGCAGGTTAAGCTGATAAGGCATCGTGGGGTCGATACTGGCATCATTAACCTGATGCCAGGTATCGGTACCAATACGGCGCACGCGACTGGCCTGATGGGGAGCCAGGATAGTAAAGATGATGCCCTGTTCAGCCAGGATATCTAGTGTTTCCAAGTCGACAGCGGTTTCCGGAAGCCACATTCCCTCGGGGTGTCTTCCGAAACGGTGCTCGAAGTCCCTGATGCCCCAGATTACCTGTGTGATCTTGTCACAACGGCTGGCCAAGGGCATAATCATATGGTTATAGGCTTGAGCGATGGCTGATCCATGCCCGGAAAAAGCGCTCTGGCTCTCCCGGTCGGCATCCAAAATAGCCTGATATGTATCCGGCGCGTTTGCCTGCATCCACATCAGTAAGGTTGGCCCGAAGTCAAAGCTGATTTTAGCATAGTTGTTCACTATATCAGTAATATACTTGTCCTTATCCAGAATGCGCGAGACCGCGTTGGGTGCGTAGCACTCCGCCGTAACCCTTTCGTTCCAATCATGGTAGGGGTAAGCGGAATCCTGCATTTCCACATACTCCAGCCAGGCATTCTCTCGCGGCGGCTGGTAGAAGTGGCCATGAATACAGATATAGCGATCCATATTACTCTCCTTCGAGAAAAGAAGTACCCCCAGGGACTGGGTGATCCCCCAAACAGAACCCTGTGATCACTTATCTTTACTTCCTGCTTTTGAAGTAGACCATAGCGAGTGGAGGCAACGTGATCCTGATAGCATAGGGACGACCATGAACTGAAGACCGATGTGCCCTTAAGCTTTCCGGATTATCCTGCCCGCTACCGCCGTACTCGCCGCTATCGCTGTTCAGTAACTCCTTCCAAAAGCCACCGCGCGGCACACCCACCTGGTAATCCTGATATGTAACCGGAGTAAAATTACCGACGACCAGCAATATATCATCAGTCGATTTTCCCTTGCGTACAAAACTGATGACACTCTGCAGAGCAGCGCCGGCATCGATCCACTCAAAGCCGGCAGGATCACAGTCCGATTCGTAAAGTGCGGGCTCAGCCCGGTATAATCTATTTAACGCCTTCACCCAGCTATGGATACCACCATGGCGCCGGTAATCAAGGAAATGCCAGTCGATACTGCCGTCATGATCCCATTCCCGCCATTGTCCCAGTTCTGCTCCCATAAAGAGCAGCTTCTTCCCCGGCTGTCCATACATATATGCCAGCAGCAATCTCAGATTGGCTAACTTCTGCCAGTCGTCACCGGGCATCTTCCCAACCAGAGAACCCTTACCGTGAACCACTTCGTCATGGGATAAAGGTAGAACGAAGTTCTCGTTAAAAGCATAAATCATGCGAAAGGTTAAAGCGTTGTGGTGGTATTTTCGGTGGATCGGATCTCTCGACATATATTCAAGAGTATCGTGCATCCAGCCCATATCCCACTTCAGACCGAATCCCAGACCCCCCAGATAGGTCGGACGCGATACCATCGGCCAGGCAGTAGAATCCTCAGCAATTGTCTGCACATCGGGATAATTTGCGTACACCTCCTCATTCAACCTGCGCAGGAAGGCAATCGCTTCGAGGTTCTCCCGACCCCCATATTTGTTAGGAATCCATTCCCCTTCCTTGCGGGAATAATCCAGATAGAGCATCGAAGCAACCGCATCGACACGCAAGCCATCAACATGATATTTATCCAGCCAAAACAGAGCGCTGCTAATGAGAAAGCTCCGCACTTCAGCACGCCCGTAGTTGAAGATATAGCTTGTCCAGTCATGATGGAACCCCTTCCTGGGGTCCGCGTGCTCGTAAAGGTGAGTTCCATCGAAGAGTCCCAGTCCATGCTCATCAGTAGGAAAATGCGAAGGGACCCAGTCTAGAATTACCCCGATCCCGTGTTGATGAAGATAGTCAACCAGGTACATAAAGTCCTGCGGGGTGCCATAGCGACTGGATGGTGCGAAATAACCGGTCGTCTGATATCCCCAGGAACCGAAGAAAGGGTGCTCCATAACCGGAAGAAACTCGACGTGAGTGAAGCCCATTTGCCGAACATAGTCAGTAAGCTGAACCGCCAGCTCTCGATAGGAAAGGGAGCGATAGCCTTCTCCGGGCACCCTTTTCCAGGAACCCAGGTGTACCTCGTAGATAGCAATTGCACTGTCGAGCGCATTGCGATTACCACGCTGTGCCATCCACTCACCGTCGCCCCAGTCGTATTCAAGGTTCCAGACTATGGATGCCGTTTTGGGAGCTATTTCACTATAGACGGCGAAGGGATCGGCCTTTTCTCTACTGCGCCCACCGTAGCGAGGGGTGATATGGTACTTATACAGGGCACCCTTACCGACGCCGGGAATAAACGCCTCCCATATGCCTGACTGGCCCCGCGGCCGTAACGGACTACCCGCGCCGTCCCAGCCATTGAAGTTGCCGATTACAGACACCCCTCTGGCATCAGGAGCCCACACTGAAAAATAGGTACCTTTTTGCTCATTAACGGTGATGGGATATGCTCCCAGCTTATGATACAAGCGGAAGTGATTACCCTCATTAAAAAGATAAAGGTCGTCTTCCGTGAGGAGTGTTATTTGTGATGCCTTTAAGGGGGGTCCCAGTTTCAAGTCAGGGTTCTGCCCCCGATTACTACCGTACGAAACCTCTTTCTTCGCCATTACCGGTATTTCCTCCGCTTACGGAGCTGGCCTATAGTTAGTAGTGTATCAACTACCTGAGGCAATTGGCAAAACTGCCCGAGAGCGTATCGTGCTCGGCGCCGCCAGTTCGGATGTTCTCCCGTGGTACCGGGTATGTTCTGTGGTTGTGTCTCGAGCCAAAGGTCTTCCAGATTAACAATAACTATCCGGGCCTTACTGGCAGCTAAAAATGACAGACTGGACTTGATAATGGCGTAGATATCATCCTCCGGACCGCAAAGCCACCCGCTATCCTTCAAAACAGAGAGCAGAGCCTCTTTCATTCGCAGTAGCTTGTCCTGCTCCGAGTTTACACCTGCGCTGTCCAGCAGTCCGAGTCTTCTACGTTCTTCGATATCCAGACCCTGCCATAGTGAGGCAAATGGCGGCATATCATGTGTGTTAAGGCTGGTTACCGCACCGGAGGAAACCGGATGCAGCCCTTTCGGCGAATCAGCAGCAAGCTCGTAATGTAATATATACATACGGGAGAAGTTGTGCCTACCCATGGCGGGCCGGATATATGATGGCACCGTACCCAGGTCTTCACCGACGATGATTACCCGGTTTCGATGCGATTCCAGCGATAGTATCGCATAGAACTCCTCGGCCCGGTAACGTACATATACTCCCTGCCCGGCCTCTATACCCCGTGGGATGCAGAAAAGCCGATGCAAACCCATCACATGGTCGATACGAAGGACTCCGGCATACCTGAGGTTATGGCGTAGACAGGCAACTATATAACGGTAACCCTCCTCTCGGATTCTCTGCGGGTGCAGGGGAGGGAACCCCCAGTTCTGCCCGTTGGTAAAAACATTGTCCGGAGGCGCGCCAACCGAGGCGCCTGAAACGAAAGTGTTCTGGTTGTACCACACATCATAACTGTCGGGATGGACCCCGACAGGCAGGTCCAGATAAAGCTTCAAGTTCTTATCCTGGATCTTCCCTGCAATATGTTGAATCTGCTGATGGGCCAGCCACTGCACATATAGATGATAACGTCTGTTTTCTTCGTCATAGTCGTTATCTCTGATAACACCGCTGCGCAGTGGTTCCGGCCAAAATCGCCACGAAGTACCCTGTCTCTCCATAGCGGCACGAAACCGGGCATAGCTCTCGACTATCGGATTAGTATCGACAAAGTGCTGAAAATCACCGAGGCGACCGGATGACTCAGTAAAAAAGAAGCGGCAGAGTTCCTCCAGTACGGTACGCTTCAGCGCCATCTGGCGGCGGTAGTCAACCAGAGGCAGCCTGCGCAGGGCGGTAATCTCTTTCTCAAACACAGCCGACTTTAGTATCGCCTGTGCCGATGAACATCTAGGGAGCTCAGGTATCCTGTTGACGTCCAGGTAGAATTCATTCCATAGCTGCCGACTGGCAGGAAGATAAGGACTGGGTTCGCAAATACCATCCAGAAACGTGGCTAAAAGAGGCAAAGTGGCTACGACATCCCCCCCCATTTCAGCCAGCCATTCTACAAGTGCTTCTAAATCGGAGTAATCACCCCCTCCCCAACCTTTATCCCTGTATAGGGCATACAGAGGCAGGAAGGCTCCCCACATCCCGGAATTGTCCTTACCTCCAGGAACATAGGACTGGCGGGGTGCCGAGACTATCAAGGACTCGGCATGATTGCCCTCCAGATATATCGTGAACCGGTGGTATCCCCAGGGTAACCTTACCGGCACACCAAGCTGTTTGACAACATAGCCGACTCCCTCTATCTCCGAGTGATCCAGCACGGGCATCTCGGTTCCAGACTGGCGCCAGTTCACTTCCTCACCCCCCTCCAGATCTATATGACAATCAAGAAGAGCCCCTGCGAGAGACGAGGGAATCCTGATCCTGATTGAGAACGGGGTGTCATCCCAGGCTATTAAGACCGGCTCTACTATCCGCTGCCAAAGCTCCTGGCATCGCTGCCGCAGCGCGAACGGGACATCCTGTAGACCGGTGATAGGCACCCCCAGAGACCGAAGCACCGTCAGCAGGGATTCCACAGGCGCATGCTGCCTGCGGCGTTTCACATCATAATAAGCCGACTGTATACCGTATAGACCGGCGAGATGGTGCAGTGATCGACTACCAGTGGAGGGCGTCATTCTTTAGGCTTCTTCCTCTCTGGTATGACTGATTCATCGGTTGGCTCTAACATCTGCAATATACCCCGCAGCGGTAAGCCCACCCATTTGGGACGATTATTCAACTCGTAGTTTAGCTCATAAATAGTCTTATCCAGAAGATAGGTATCCATGATAACTTTCATATCCTCGCGATTTTGGGGTATTATCAACGTATCTGCCATCAGGTCCAGATAGGACTTTACATACGTCGCCGATACACAAAGGTACCAGGCATGCGCCCACTTCTCCAGCAGTGGTATATCCTCAGGCCTGACTACTGTCGACGCTTGGCCCTGCAGGGCAACGTAAGCAGCATAGTGAAATGAACGTACCATCCCGGCGACATCACGGAGAGGAGAACGTTTTATCTTACGCTCTCCCAGGCGCCGAGCCGACTCACCTTCAAAGTCGATAATAACAAAATCATCACCGGTATACAGCACATGTCCCAGATGGTAGTTGCCGTGGCACCGGATGCGCATACCGTCAATCTTATGCCTGGTAATTTCCTTGAAACGACCGATAATGGCATTCTCCAGCCGGAGAACCCTCTCAGCATCCATCTTTGTTTCTTCAGGAAGATACTGAAGGCGCCGGGACAACAGCCATAAAACCTTTTTGGCAAAACCCCTCATACCATGGTAAAGAGAGCGCTGGTAGGTTAGGGAGAAGGGTTCGGGGACAAAGTCCTGACCCTCCAGGGCGGAAGCCAGTGTCAGGTGAAGTTCGGCAGTGCGCTGGCCCAGTAGTTGCGCCGAAACCAGATAAGCCCCGATTGTATCGGTGATCAAGGAAGGCATCTCTTGGCCGGTAACATCCAGCAGAGAGCCTCGGGAGAGCGCCGGTATTTCTCCAGCCGGATGCAAAAGAGCCGACTCGAAGTAACGCCCCAGAGAATCCATAGTATACTGCCACGCATCACCCTCGTTAGTGACGTATTTATGAAACACCCCCAATGTGACCGGTTTACCACGACTGGTATGGTACTCAATAAAGCCGGCAACTGGCGGAGTGTTATCAAAACGCTCGGTCTCGGTAAGGAAGCGCCCGATCTCCAGTTCGGGACTAATGCCTTCTTCCAGACGCCGAAACATCTTAAGCTTGAGTCGTTCGCCATAAACCACCGAAGTGTTAGTATGCTCCCCCTTGACTAGGCGTGACTCCAGGACTTCTCCTGACGCCCCGCGTATCCTTCGAAATACTTTTGGAATACGAAAGGCGATAGCCTCTCCCCTATCGCTTTTGAACCGACGGCGCCAGTCCACTGCATTGAGCAAGGCGTCACGAAAATCAGGGTTAATCAAAGCATCGTAAATGACCCCTTTTTCTTCGAACTCTTTCTCCTTACGTTTTAACTGAGCCACTACGGCCTGGGGAAATTCGGCAACTACTCTGCCGGCATTTTCCCCCCAAGCCAGGGCAACCGGCAGAAAATAGGTCTCGGGTTCTCCTTCGTAGTACTCTACCTGGAACATAAAGCAGTACCCCGTAGTAGTTCTCCCGGGTACCTTAATCACGTCCTGTATTTGCCCCGACCGGGCGTAGCGAGACTTGCCAGCAAACCAATGGCGCTGCCTTACGTAGCGTAATAAAACTGTTTCTAAAGGCATCTGCTGACCACTTTTATATAGATCCGAGAAATCCCTGCTCAAGGTAAGCGTTGTCACCGGAACACCTTCTCTTGAAACACTCAGATCAATCTGCTCAGGGCGAACCGACCGCAGGGAAAACCAGTAGAAGGCGTACGGGCTTAAGGTGATCGGATACAAGGCTCCTTCAATTAAGGGGAATTCCGTTTGCCCGAACATCTCGGTAGGTACTTTGCCGATGAATTCGGAGAGATTAAGCCCGGTATGCTGCGACAACCGGGAGAGATTTGCCACCACCAGAATAGTCTCATCCCCGTAACAGCGTAGAAAGGCCAGCACTCTACGATTTTCCGGTTGCAGGAACTGCAGATTACCCCGGCTGAAAGCCCTGAATCGCTTTCGCAGGGCGATCAGCCGTTTCATCCACCACAGGAGAGAGTCCTGGTTATTTTGTTGTGCCTCCACATTGATAGCTTCGTAATGATATTCAGGATCAATATTAACCGGAAGATACAGCCGTTGCGGATTGGTGCGAGAGAAACCGGCGTTCCGGTCTGCGCTCCACTGCATCGGGGTACGGACGCCATCCCGATCACCCAGGTAGAAATTATCACCCATGCCGATTTCATCGCCATAATAAATAATCGGCGCCCCGGGCAGGGAAAAGAGAAGGCCGTTCATCAACTCTATTTTCTTACGGTCGTTGTTGAGCAGTGGCGCCAGACGGCGACGAATACCGAGGTTAATCCGGGCCTGGGTATCGTACGCATAAACCCGATACATATAGTCTCTCTCTTCGTCGGTAACCATCTCCAGAGTCAGCTCATCGTGATTACGGAGAAAAAGACCCCACTGGCAGTTCTCGGGAACAGACGGCGTATTTTGAAGAATATCAACAATAGGGAAACGGTCTTCCATACGAATGGCCATAAACATCCGGGGCATGAGGGGAAAATGGTAGGCCATATGGCACTCGTTTCCCTCACCGAAGTAGGCAACGGCATCCTCCGCCCACTGATTCGCCTCAGCCAGCAACATTCGGTTTGTATGCTTTTGATCTATTTGCTGACGCAATTCTTTGAGAAAAGCATGCGTCTCCGGCAGGTTCTCGCAATTAGTACCTTCCCGTTCGTACAGATACGGTACCGCATCCAAACGAATTCCGGAGACCCCCAGGCTGAGCCAGAAGTCAATCGCCTTAAACATGGCCTGACGCACCAGGGGGTTGTCATAATTGAGATCCGGCTGGTGTGAGTAGAAACGATGCCAGTAGTAGGCTTCTGCCACCGGGTCCCAGGCCCAGTTCGATGACTCGAAATCCTTGAATATGATACGGGCATCCTTGTATTTGTTCCAGGTATCGCTCCAAACATAGAAATCACGCTTTTCGTTACCCGGTGCCGCCTTACGGGCTCGCTGGAACCACGGGTGCTGGTCTGAAGTGTGGTTAAGCACTAGCTCGTTAATAATGCGCAGGCCGCGATAATTAGCTTCTCTGAGCAGTATCCTGAAATCACGAAGTGTACCGTAATTAGGGTGGATATTGGTGTAGTCCGATACGTCGTAACCATCATCCTTGAACGGAGAGGGGTAGAAAGGAAGAAGCCAGATGGCAGTGACTCCCAGGTCCTGAAGATAGTCGATTTTCTCGGTTAACCCCGGGAAATCGCCGATACCATCTCCGTTACTGTCGTAAAAGGCGCGGACATGCAGTTCGTAGATGATTGCATCCTTATACCATAGCGGGTCAGCATCTCGCCAGAAATACTTCGAATCACCGGCTTCCATAACAACACCACACGGATATATTACTTCGACATTTTATTCCCTTACCCACCCTTTATCAAGACCCGAGGCTACTGACTTGACGTCGACACATTGATAGCGAGTTCCGCCAGACGGGTCAAATTGACAAATCCTGCCTTTAACATTATCATCTTAATATTATGGCAAAGACAATCGCAGAGATAAACGAGAAGATAAGAGAGGGTAAGGCGGTAGTGGTTACCGCCGAAGAGATAATCGATATCGTCAAGGAGAAGGGCACCAGAAAGGCAGCCGATGAGGTGGATGTAGTTACTACCGGTACCTTCGGTCCGATGTGTTCCTCCGGAGCCTACATTAACATCGGGCACTCCAAGCCGAGGATAAAGCTGGGGGGCGGGCGGACCTACCTTAATGATGTTCCGGCTTACACCGGGTTGGCTGCGGTAGACCTTTATATCGGGGCCGGCGCTATTCCTGATGACGACCCCAAGAACAGGTCCTATCCCGGTGATTTCAACTACGGCGGCGGGCATGTCATCGAAGAACTGGTAGCCGGTAAGGACATCAAACTGATAGCCACCGCCTATGGTACGGACTGCTACCCCCGGAAAAAGCTGGAGACATGGATAAACATCCAGGACCTTAACGAAGCCGTACTGTTCAATATCCGCAATGCCTATCAGAACTATAATGTGGCGGTGAACCTCTCGGACAAGACGATTTACACCTACATGGGGGTACTGAAACCCAACCTGGCTAACGCCAATTTTTGCAGTGCCGGACAGCTCTCCCCGCTGCTCAACGACCCGTACTACAAGACCATCGGCATCGGTACCAGGATATTCTTGGGCGGCGGTACCGGCTTTATCGCCTGGCAGGGCACACAGCATAACCCCAATGTACTCCGCTCGGACAACGGGACCCCGAGAAGAGGGGCCGGCGCCCTGGCCGTAATCGGCGATCTGAAGCAGATGAATCCGCGCTGGCTGGTCGGGACAAGCATGATGGGGTACGGCTGTAACTTAACGGTGGGGATAGGAGTACCCATCCCGATACTCTCTGAGGAAATCCTGCGCTACACGGCAGTGAGTGATGAGGAAATCTTCGCCGCCGTAGTAGACTACTCAGAGGCATATCCAAACCTGAAGCCGGATATCCTGGCCGAGGTCAGTTACGCCCAGCTAAAGAGCGGCACGATAGTAATCCGGGGGGAGAAAGTACCGACCGCTTCGCTGTCCAGCTACTCGAGAGCGGTAGAGATTGCCGATACTCTCAAGGAATGGATACTGAATGGGGAGTTCCTGCTGACCGAACCGGTAGCCCCCTTACCCGGGGTAGGCTCGGATGTGAACTGCAAGCCGCTTCCAGAACGCCCGATAATAGAATAACGGCTGCGGTCACCGGAGACCGGGAGGTTAATTTTTGTGCCGGGTTATGTTAAAATAGGGACTGCGTAGGAGTGTAGCTCAGTTTGGTAGAGCAGCGGTCTCCAAAACCGCCGGTCGGGGGTTCGAGTCCTCCCACTCCTGCCAGATTTAGGCCGAGGTGGCGGAATTGGCAGACGCGCTAGCTTGAGGGGCTAGTGAGCGCAAGCTCGTGGGAGTTCAAATCTCCCCCTTGGCACCAGGAATCCGGCTCTACTACCGGGAAAAAGAGAGGGGGGAAGGGCTCCGGTATATTTTGAACATGCGGAAGTAGTTCAGCGGTAGAATGCTTCCTTGCCAAGGAAGAGGTCGCGAGTTCGAATCTCGTCTTCCGCTCCAATAGAATAAAGCTGTGGGGCGACGTAGCCAAGAGGATAAGGCGGCGGTCTGCAAAACCGCTATTCACCGGTTCGAATCCGGTCGTCGCCTCCAAATTTTTGCCGGGGCGGCGGAACTAGCAGACACAACGTAATTATGATAGTTAGCTCTGAGATTGACCGATACTGACCAAAATAATCGTCATTTAAGATTAGTGCGTTGGAATGTTATTCCATGTGAGCGTCAAGGAAGCGGTCAATACCGGGAGGGGAGCGGTAAGCTTCTCTAGAGATAATGACTTACCCCTGCGGTGGCATCTGGCTATTGCCTCGTAGGGCTTCCCACCGCTCTTCACCCAAACACTGTCGGGCTGAAGCGCACCATTCAATACAAGAAGACACTTGCTCCTGGTAAACGTACTGGCCGCATTGCTTGCATTTAATCCTGAGCTCGTCGGAAAACATCTCGACTTCATTACCGCAATTCGGGCACTTGTAAATTGCAGCCCTCAGATTCCTCATATCCTGTCCCGGGCATTTGCCGATCACGATTAATACCTCCCGCTACTTGTATTCTCCTCTTCAACTATCCTTGATCATAACCAGCATCATCTTAAATCTTTCGACCGCTTTAAGGGCATGAGGCCTGTTAGCCGGCATGATAACCGCTTCACCTGCTCCCATCCGAATGCTTCGGCCGCCGATAGTAATGTCAGCTTCACCATCGATCATATAGACCAAGGCATCGAAAGGAGCGGTATGCTCGCTCAATCCCTGCCCTTTGTCGAAAGCGAACAAGGTGACCGATCCCGCATTCCGTCCGATTATTGTCCGGCTTACTACCGTGCCGCTCTGGTAGTCGACCAGAGCGGCTATTTGTGCCGATTCAGCTATCAAAACATCCCCAGGGTTATTTTCTATGTCCATAGGGTTACTAACCTCCTCAGTCGGAATCATAGACTCTCTGATTACCCTAACATAGCCTTCATATCAGCCTCCGGAGTCGATATCGGTTTCAGATTGAATTTTTCAACCAGGACGCTGAGCACGGTGGGAGATACGAAGGCCGGTAGCGAAGGACCCAGATAGATGTTCCTGATGCCAAGTGAAAGGAGAGTAAGTAAGATACAGACTGCCTTCTGCTCGTACCAGGATAAAACCAGTGAAAGAGGCAATTCGTTAACACCGCAATCGAAGGCTTTAGCCAATGCCACAGCTACTTGAATGGCCGAGTAGGCATCGTTGCACTGCCCCATGTCAAGTAACCGGGGCAGACCGGAAATTTCACCGATTTTAAGATCATTGAAGCGGAACTTACCGCAGGCAAGTGTCAGCACTACCGTATTGTCTGGAGTTTGCTTCACGAACTCCGTATAGTAGTTGCGTCCCGGTTTAGCACCATCACAACCACCAACGAGGAATATGTGTTTGAGAGATCCTGATTTCACCGCCCCAATGACCTTATCAGCTACTCCCATCACGGTATTTCTGGCAAAGCCGGTCATCAACTCGGTGCCTCCATTGATTCCAGTGAACTGCTTGTCTTCATCCCAGCCACCCAGCTCAAGCGCCTTTTCAATAACGGGAGTGAAATCTTTCTTGCCATCCTTGTCAGGTATATGTTTCAACCCCGGATAACCGACCACCGACGTGGTGAAAATATTCCCGGCATAAGACTCTCTGGGCGGCATGATACAGTTGGTAGTATAAAGAATCGGCGCGGGGAGATTATCGAACTCCTTCTGCTGGTTCTGCCAGGCAGTTCCGTAATTACCCTTCAGGTGGGAATACTTCTTCAGTTCCGGGTAGCCGTGGGCAGGCAACATCTCTCCATGGGTATAGATGTTAATACCCTTTCCCTCCGTCTGCTCCAAAAGTTGCTTCAGATCCAGCAGATCGTGACCGGTCACCACGATAAACGGCCCTTTTCCCACTTTCATACTCACTTTGGTAGGTACGGGATGACCATAGGCTGAAGTATTGGCTTCATCCAGCAGGGCCATGCACTTGAGGTTAACCTGCCCGAATTCCATGATCAAAGACAACCACTCATCTACGCTATGGTCTTCCCCGACGGCCCGCATGCCCTTGTAGAGCCAGGCGGTAACCTCCGGATCATCCTTACCCAGTATATGAGCATGCCAGGCATAGGCGGCCATGCCTCTCAACCCGAAAAGCAGTGTCGAGCGAAGCGAAACGATATCGGTATCTCCATGGAAGAGTTTAGCCGGGTCGAAATCTGCGGCACCACCCAGTTTCTCCTTTGCTGCTTCCACTCGAATTTTGAGTTCAGCAATGCGCACCGGGTCGAAGTTAACATTAGTCAGGGTAGCGAAAAGTCCCTGCATCATCAGTTCATCTGCTTCTTTGCCCGGTGTTTTCCCTGCGGCGACACGTGCCAGACCTACCAGGGCGCAAACCAGCTCATCATGCTTATTGGCTACCTCAGGTTTCTTACCACAGACGCCCGCTTTGGTACAGCCCGTGCCTTTGGCTGTCTGCTCGCACTGGAAACAAAACATGTCAGTCATTCGATTACCTCCTACTTGATTCTGGCAGCAAATTATTTGCGCTGCTAAATATAATATAATACAATGACGACGTGAAAGCGGTAACGTAGGTTACCAAAAAGAAGTTTTTCAATGTATTTGGAATGGATTGATACCTTGAAGTCCGCTTTGCTGTTTCGCGGCATCGGCAGCGATTCTTTAAATATCATGCTCGATTGCCTAAAGCCGACTGTACGCCGGACCAAACAGCGTGAGATTATCGTAGCTTACGGTCAGCCGTTTCAGGGTATCGGGATTATCGCCAGCGGCAAGGTGGCTCTTAGCAAAGAAACGTATTCCGGTAATCGCATTATCATGGAGATACTAGAAGCCGGCGATGTTTTCGGAGAAGTGGTGGCCTTTTCAGACCGCAGAATCTGGCCGATGACCGTTATCGCACAGGAAGATTGTGTCTTACTTTTTCTCCCGCCGGATAAGATAACCGGTGCCTGCTCAAATATCTGTTCTTCTCACAGTACCCTGATTATAAACATGCTGCGAATCTTATCCAACCGGGCTGCAATGTTGGATAAGAAGATAGAGCACATTTCATCCAAGAATATCAGAGGTAGAATCAGCAGCTATTTGCTGGATATCTACCTCCAGTCGGGTAATAAGGAACTCACGCTCACGATGAAAAGGCACGAGCTCGCGGACTATCTCAACATACCCCGGCCTTCTTTATCCCGAGAAATGGGTTCGATGCGTGATGACGGGATCATTGAATTTGAAGGCTCACATGTTACCGTCAAGAATGTACTGAAACTGGAGAAGTCAATCCAGTAATTTCCCATCGCCAACTGTGGCCTAAGACCAGTAACTGCTGCAATGCTGATACCAGTGTGGTTTCTTCCCAAACAAAAGTGAATCAAAGGGCGCCTCGATTGCTGAGGCGCCCTTTTCAAGCATCTTCATCTAAAGGCTAAATTAGTCTTCAAATGCCTGGCTTACCTTCCAGACTTTCCAAACGTTGCCCACCAACTCCGGACCCGGCTTCAGTGTCGGCTTACCGGGCTTCCAGCCCGAAGGAGTGGCTTCTGTTCCCTTGGAATTCCGTACCAGTTGGAACGCTTTGATTTGCCGGATAGATTCACTAACATTTCTGCCCACCGGAGGTGTTAACACTTCGAATCCCTGTATATTGCCATCGGGATCGATGATGAACCTGCCTCTCGTTTCGACGCCGCTATCCTCGTCGTATATGCCATACAATTTTCCTATACTGCCGTCCTGATCGGATAACATCGCGAACGGAATGTCCTTGTTAATCATCTTGGAAAGTTCATGTTCATTCCACATCTTATGTACAAAGACACTGTCCACACTGACCGACAGTACTTCTACACCCAGGTCTTGCAGTTCGGCATACTTTTCAGCAACTGCTGAAACTTCCGTCGCTCAGACAAAGGTGAAGTCACCCGGGTAGAAGCACAGCAATACCCATTTCCCTTTATATTCGGAGAGACTGGTATTCATGAACTTGCCTTTGTAGAAAGCGGGGGCGGTAAAATCGGGGGCTGGTTTTCCTACCTTTACCATCGCTTGTTTCGCCTCCTTTACATTCAACTCGGTATTAGGAGCAGTCTCAAGAGTCGGCTTCTTAATAGGTGGCCTCTGGCATCCTGGCTTAAACTCTTCAGGCATAAGCAAACCTCCTTACTGACAACTATATATTATTATACTATTTTTTCGGGCCGTTGTGTGGTAAATAAGACAAAATGATTGGGGTAGTGAATGAGCCATGCTACAGCTTATGAGCACCTCAAGCCAAAGGTGCTTCGGAAGCTCTGGGCCATACATCGGTAGCGTTTACAACGGGCACCTATTCTCATATAATATCTGGTATACAAGATCATGGCGTTACCGGACGACGTGATTCCCGTAGCAGTTCGACGTCAAACCTGACATAACGCTGGAGTCCTCATCGTAATGCCGGGGTGGCGGAATTGGCAGACGCAGCGGACTTAAAATCCGCCGGAGCAATCCTTGTGGGTTCGAGTCCCACCCCCGGCACCAGCTACAAAGCGGTAAGCAACTAGTAACAATTCCCTCAAACCTGGGTACGGTGGTCCTGTTTCCCACTCCGTAGCGTTCTACAATGACTATTTAAGCCCTGCCGCCTCGGTAATCGGGTAAATTTTATTACAGGACAGGATATTGCCCGTTTCCTGGACAACCTGGAGTCAGGTTAGTTAGCTGCCATGACGGCTTGAAGCCTTTTAAATCACCAATCTCTTCAGGAAACCTGTATACCGGCGGCGAGACATGATATGTTAGCCCTGTATTTGCTTACCAGTTATCCGGGTGATGTCAATTCTGATTACGTTTACAGTGGCAAGTGACGTTTTTCCGAATGTGAAATCCCCTTTATCGTAGTGGTTCATTATTATATTAAGACCATGTGACTTTTTTTCATCATCCAAAATATGGGCCTTGCCAAATCCAATTACACTCCGATATTTCATGGAGCAATCACAGGGAGTCTCTGCCCTAGTAAACTCCAAATCAATCGCCATTTCAAAGCAAACCTTAGGGTTCTTATTTATGATATCAATCTTCCGTCCATCAAGCCTGCTGTGAAAATAGAGCTTGCCCCTTTCGTAACCGAAACAGACTGGCACTACGTATGGTTCGTCACCATCGGCAAGACCAATATGGCAAACCATGGCCCTCTCGATTATTTTCTCAATTTCGCTGATATCATCAAACTTCCTATTGCCCAAGATCACCCCCACGATTTTTGTTAAGTATAAACGAAGGTCGCAGCCATAAACAACCGCTACGATATCAACTATGGTGTGCCCTCACCATCTCGTAACATCACCATACCCCACGAATCCCACACAACCCAAAGTAAATGAAAAGATATGGCCCTACTTACTGAATTAGAAAAAGAGGAGCAGGTTAGGATATACCGTGTACGAAGAGAAACCGGCTAACCCGCTCCGGTGTCATGCTGACTCTGTTGCTTACGGCGCTGCTGCCGGGCCGCAATGTATATCAAAACAATGCCTAAAGCGATTGCGGTTAGTATCTTAGCCGGTCTCGGTATATCCATGTTCATAAAGAAAACGATGGCATAGATACCGGATAGGGCACAAAGCCCGTACATGACTAAATGTATGCTTAGCTGCTTTCCCTTGACTGCTCTCCAGATCAGCCAGCCGACAAAACCGGCAGCTAATATTATCGCCAGGGCAATAAACATCTAAATCACCGACCTCTCTCTTCGAAATACTTGCCCAACGCACCGAAAAGACCTACCAGCAGAAGGAGACAACCCAATTTACCAGGCTCAGAGAGGTATTTCACATATTCCCACGCCAGATAACCTAGTCCGGCAATAGCAGAGACTGTCCCGACAATATAGAGGATATATATTTTTATCTGTTCCCCCACTGCTATTTCACCTCGTAATATTCCGGCTTGTAGTACGGACTTTCCTGCGGATTATAGAAGCTTACTATTATCCTTCGCTCAACGTCTCCGCGATTGACCCGCACGGTATAATCATAGGACTGTCCGGCTATCGGGTCAACGATTCCGAGGTCTTCGCTCGATAGTACCCACTCCATTCTTGTCTCTCCGAACGGCTTAACCGATACATCCTGAGATAACAAGTCAACGATCTTTTCATTACCCTTCCATAGCGAGGCCTGAACATCAGCCGAATAGGATGCAGATTTGTGGTTTTCAATTACATACTCGAAGGATATATCCTGGCTCCAGTCCGCACCTATGCAACAGTATGAGTATTTGTCTCCCTCGCTTCCAACGGGGCGCTCCGGAGTGTAATATTCACCGGAGCCTTTATGCAGCCAGTAATCCGCCTCTATGGTTTGAGGAGGATACTCCCCTACAGATATATGAAAGGTGTCATAGACACCCAGATAGCCATCCACTATGAATATGGCAATCAGCCCGGCAAAGCAAGCTATGGCAAGATATAGGAATCGACGCTTCGGTTTCTTCTTCATGTATTTAGAGTCCCGGCCCTCCCAAAATGGCTATTAATCTTATTTATTACTACACTCCCCATACCAAGCAGGTTATTGTTGCACACGACCTACTGCAAGTGTAGTGATTGTAGACCCGCCCGAGGAGGTTGTCAATACCTTTTTCGATTGAATCGGCAGCGGCAGGTGTTGCTGATATATGTCAACAGAAGTATGGGCACCCTTGGAGCGAAGAAATGACAGGCTTCAACGCTCTCACCTATCAGGTTATCGCGGTTAGAAGATACATTGGGCTAACGCCACGGCTTATCGGAAAATCTCGGCAGATTAGTACGTATGATATGCCACCCAGAAAACGCCCGGGCAATTTATCTTACTTCTTGCGCGCCATCACCGAGCGGACTGCGGCCTCGATACCATCAGCAGTCAGCCCGTATCTCTCGAGAAGCTCTCTATCCTTACCTGACCGGGCATAGGTGTCTTTGATGGCAACGAACTCCAGCGGCACCGGCTGATGTCTGCCCGTCACCTGAGCCACCTCGCTGCCCAGCCCGCCGTGTTCCAGGTGCTCCTCGGCGGTAACGATGGCCCCGGTCTCACGGGCCGCCTTGATAATAGCCTCTTCATCGATAGGCTTAAGGGTAGACATATTAAGAACACGGCAGTCAACACCCTGCTGCTCCAACCTCTCAGCAGCTTCCAGAGCGGCCGATACCATAATACCGATGGCGATTATAGTGACGTCCTGCCCCGGCTTCATAGTTGCCGCCTTACCCAGTCTGAAGCGGTAGTCTTCACCGAAGACCAGCGGCAGTTTCGGCCGGCCCAGTCTGATGTAGAACGGCCCGCAGCAGGATACCGCCGCCCTCACCGCCTGGGCGGTCTCAACAGCATCGGCAGGAACAATAACGGTAAAACCGGGTAGCGCACCGATTAAGGCCAGGTCCTCGATAGACTGGTGCGATGTGCCGTCCTCCCCGACGCTGATGCCCCCGTGAGTAACCACCAGCTTGACGTTAAATCCCGGCTGGGCAATCGACATACGCACCTGATCGAAACAGCGTCCCGGTACAAATACGGCAAAGGTACTGGCAAAGGGCATTTTACCCGAAGCGGCCAGTCCGGCGGCAATACCAACCATATTCTGCTCGGCGATGCCGCAGTCAAAAAAGCGGCCGGGGAACTCACTGGCGAAGAAATGGGTCATCGTCGACTTGGACAGATCGGCGTCCAGCACGACAATGTCCGGGTTCTCTCTACCCAGCTCAACCAGGGTCTTACCATAGGTCTCCCTTAAGGAGACGAGCTCGGACACTTCTATTCCAGCTCCTTCAGTGCCATTGCTACCTCGGCGGCATTAGGGGCTTTGCCGTGAAAATCGACCTGGTTCTCCATAAAGCTGACCCCCTTACCCTTGACGGTACGGGCAATAATAACTGACGGTTGCCCCTTGACCGACCGCACCTGCTCAAAGGCGGCGTCAAGCCCGGCAAGGTCATGCCCGTCAACACTGACGGTATGCCAGCCGAAAGCCCGCCATTTCTCGACAAACGGAGCCAAGTTCATAATATCACGGTTCCAGCCGTCAAGCTGCAGGCCGTTATTGTCCACAATAGCCACCAGGTTATCTGTCTTGAAATGGGCCGCCGCCATAGCCGCTTCCCACACCTGACCCTCATCGCACTCCCCGTCCCCAACCAGAACGTAGACCCGGTAGTCTTTTGAGTCGAGACGACCGGCCAGGGCGACGCCAACGGCAAAGGACAACCCCTGCCCCAGAGCGCCGGCGGTCATCTCTACTCCGGGAATCAGCCGGCAGTCGGTGTGGCCCTGGAGACGGCTTTCCAGCTTTCTTAAGGTGAGCAGCTCTTCAACCGGGAAGTACCCGCATTCAGCGAGGGTGGCATAGAGCAGCGGGGCGGCATGGCCCTTGCTCAAGACGAACCTGTCCCGATCCGGCCAGCAGGGGTCAAGCGGCTTATGCCTGAGCACGCGGAAATAGAGGGCGGTAACAATCTCTACGGCAGATAGAGAGCCGCCGGGGTGACCGCTGCCCGCTTCACCTATCATTGAAATGATGTGGCGGCGCAGCCTTTTCGCCACGGTCTTCATATCTTCCGGTGAGAGCGACGAAAAAACCCCGGCTTTTATCTTATCCGCCGAGGTTCTCGATTTACTACTTGGTTCCGACAATTACGGCAACACCCCCGAGAGTCTGGCCTATTATACTATGGCCGGCAACGCCAAGTCTATCGATTGCGCCGGGCGCCTTACCCGGCCCCGGTAGGACCACTTAGACATCTGAATTGAATTCTTGCTACGATTTCTTCTATAATTACCCTTGGTGTGAGTAGTGAGCAAGCTGATAGATAAACTAAACCGGACGGCAAACGGCGGCCCACAGGCCATCGGATTCCGGGCCAGACAGGCATCCCCGCCCAAGCCAGGGATGCTGCTGATTGCCATTTTAACCCCGGCTGATGCCGGCGAAGCAGTTGACCGTATCGGTGATGCCGATGCCGGGCTGCTGTCTATTTCCAGAACTAAGGCTGATGCCAGGGCTCTCCGGGAATGCTCCCAGGCTGTACCCGGTATACCCTGGGGCGTCTGGCTGAAAGACGCTGGGAGAGGTAAAACAGACCTGAAAGGGATCGACTGCGACTTCATCGTTTTCCCAGCCAGCACACCGCTGAGGGACATTCAGGATACCAAAGCAGGCAAGATACTGGAGGTTAACGCGTCGATAAGCGAAGGCCTGCTGAGAACGATTAACAAACTGCCGCTGGATGCGGTACTCATTGTTGACGGCCAGAGTAACAGCTCACTGCTTACCTGGCAGTACTTGATGCTCGTCCGGCACTTCGCCGCCTCGCTGGTGAAGCCCTTGCTGATCCCGGTGCCGGCAAAAGTAACCGCTACCGAGCTTGGGGCGTTGTGGGAGGCCGGAGCGGACGGCGTAATAGTGGCAGTGGGTAATGGACAGCCGGCAGAGGCATTAAGTGAACTCAGGAGAGCGGTTGATAAGCTGGCCCTCCCGGCACGGCGCCGGCAGGATACGGTTAAGGCCCTACTGCCTCGGATTACCGGGAAAATCTTGAGCGAAGAGAGTGAGGAGGGGGAGGAAGAAGAAGAAGAAGGGGAGGAGGAGTAAGGAACTGGCTTTAAGAAGGTTGCCCGTCCAGCAGGCTCTTTATCAGTCTGAGTTCATCTCTAATCAGCCTGGGGATCAGGAAGTTTTTCGCAACGATTCTCTTACCCTCTTCACCTAACCTGTGACACACCTCCGGATGGTACAGAAGGAATACTATCTTCTCAGCGCATTCCTCAATGCTGTTTACCAGGTAGTTGCTAAGTCCACCGGTCATCTGCAGGGGTATGCCCCCGGCATTACCGGCTACCACCGGAGTTTCTTTCCATAACGCCTCGGCTACCACCAGCCCGAACCCCTCTCTGATCGATTTCTGAACGACAACGTCGCTAGCCCGCTGAAAGGCGTTGACCTCCATATTACCCATCCCGGTCAGGTTGGAATAGATGAACATATCATCATCCTTATTGGCTTCGGTATTGATAGCGGCATACATATCCCCGGACTCAGGGTCATCCTGAGCAAAGCTACCTATCATAGCCAGCTGCAACCCCGGCACCTTTTTCTTAGCCAGCCGGTAGGCGGCTATGGTACCGAAGGGGTCTTTCCAACGGTCGAAGCGGGATACCTGGGTAATGATAGGACGGCTACGATCGAAACCGAGGTTCTCCAGCAGTTCCCGGCACAGTTCCCGATCGATAAACATATTCTTCGAGGTAAAGGCACAAATCGCCGGCGCCATAGTAGCAATCCTGGCTAGACGGAGGTCTTTCGGGACGAACTCCCCGGTGGTAAAGACGGCAGCATCATACCCTTCAATATACGGGCGCAGGAAGTTCCACACCATAGCATCTGGCTGCGAGCTATCGACATGGCAGCGCCATATCCATTTGGCACTGTTGTGCTCGGGCAGGAAATGACGCAGGGCGGCCGGCTGAGGGTCGTTGATAATAAAGACATCATAGTCGGCGTCCAGCTCGCGGGCGTTAGCCAGATTATTGGCCAGATAAGCCCTTCTGATGCTCTCCTTTTTAATCGCTTCAAAAGGAGCACCCTGCAGAGCATTATGCAGTCCCTTGGTAATGGTAAAGAACCGTTGGTCGCCACGTATCACCTGCCAGTCGGCATTAATACCTAAGCCCCGTAACAGCGGAATGAAAGAGACCAAGAGTTCGGCTACGCCGCCACCGAAGGGAGTTGAATTGATATGGCACAGACGCAGTCCCTTTAGCTCTTCCCCCAGACTGACAACTTCATCGATGAGCTCCCGGTGACAGACACGGCGATACCTGTCAATATCAGATATCCCCAGGGAGATTTTATGCAGCATTTCCAATACCCCTGCGTGCTGTGCAGATACAAAGTGTGGCCGGGGATATCACCCTAACGCTGCGACAGTTGCCAGGACTTTCCTTCTGTGGTAATCGCCGGAGCCACTACCATCTCAGCCTGATGCATTTCCTGCATATTCAAAGCACCGCAGACACCCATCGCGGTTCGGATTGCCCCGACCAGGTTCTGGCTGCCATCGGTAACCGAGGTAGGGCCAAAGAGGATCTGTTCCACTGAACCGGTGGTGCCGACCTTTATCCGGGTACCCCTGGGCAACGCCGGGTGCGGATGGGACATACCCCAGTGATAACCCCGCCCCGGAGCTTCTTTAGCCTGAGCCAGGATAGACCCCAGCATTACCGCATCGGCTCCGGCCGCCAGGGCTTTGCACAAATCTCCGCCTTTGCGAAAACCCCCGTCGGTGATTATCGGCACATACCGGCCGGACTCACGCTGGTACTCGTCCCTGGCAGCAGCACAGTCCATAGTGGCTGTTATCTGAGGAACACCGATACCGAGCACTTCCCTGGTAGTGCAGGCAGCGCCCGGCCCGATACCAACCAGTACCCCGGAGATTCCCGTTCTCATCAGCTCCAGGGTTGCATTGTAACTGACACAGTTACCCACGACAACAGGCAGCGTTATTGCTTCACAAAGCTCGGAAAAGACCAGCCCGCGATAGCTTTTTGAGACGTGTTTGGCAGTGGTAACCGTGGACTGGACAAAAAGGACGTCGGCTCCGGCTTCAGCAACTATAGGAGCAAAGCGCTTGGCGTTGGCCGGCATTACCGACACAGCGCATACCGCCCCTGCTTCCTTAATCCCCCTTATTCGTTCACCGATAAGGTTCTCCTTTACCGGCTGGGAGTAGATCTTCTGGAGCAGAGCGGTTACCTCGGTATTCGATGCCCGAGTGATTTCGCCAAGAATATCATCCGGGTTATCGTAACGAGTCTGTACACCCTCCAGGTGGAGAACGGCCAGACCACCGAGCTTGCTCATCAGAATAGCGGATTTGACATCGGTCACCGCATCCATCGCTGAAGCGATGATGGGAATAGAAAAGGTGAGGTTCCCTATCTTGAAATCTATGTTTGTCTGGTCGGGATTGATGGTTACCTCTCCGGGCACTATCGCTACTTCATCAAATCCGTAGGCACGCCGTAGCTGTTTAAACTGGGCAGAAGCCATATTACCATCCTTTCTTAAAGAGAAACTATACCAAAGAGAGCAATTCAAAGTCAAGGAACTATAACCGCAGGCACCTTGCCGGGCCGGGTTTGCGATTCGCCGGGCAGGCAGAGGGTGATCAACTGATTCAACAGACCGTCCGGTAGTCGAGTTTATGCCGTGGATGGGGGACCTTTGTTCCTGGTATGTGTATTATAAAGGATATCAAAGGGAAATAACAGATTTGGTAGCCGATGATATACACCGGTGTGGACGGGTGATCAAGTCTCGGTTTATAATATCTAGGCTGAGGAAGATAATAGGCGATGCCGGTTCTTTACCTGGTGGCGACACCGATTGGTAACCTTGAAGATATTTCCCTGCGTGCCCTGCGTACCCTGAGGGAAGTGAATCTGATTGCGGCTGAGGATACCCGCCGGACGAAGCAGCTTCTCACCAAATATGATATTAAGACATCGCTAACAAGCTATCACGAGCATAATAAGAAGGCCAAGCTGGATTACCTGCTGGAACGTCTCGGCAGTGAAGATGTGGCCCTTGTTTCCGACGCCGGGATGCCGGGGATGTCCGACCCCGGCTATGAGTTGGTCGTAGCGGCCAGTGAGCGGGGTGTCCCGGTGGTGCCCGTTCCCGGACCTTCGGCGGTCATCACGGCGCTGGCTGTCTCAGGACTACCAGTACAGAGGTTTATCTATCTGGGCTTTCTGCCTCGCCGGGCGAGCAGCCGGGTTAAGCTTCTGGAGTCGGTGGCTGGTGAATGCGGCAGCATCGTCGTCCTGGAAACACCTCATCGGCTGAGGGCCAGCCTGAACGATATCAGACTCGCTCTGGGAGACAGAAGGATAGCCGCTTGCCGTGAACTGACCAAGGTATATGAAGAAGTCTTCCGGGGTACGATAAGCGAGGCGATAGAACACTTCACCCAGCCGAAGGGAGAGTTTACCCTGGTCATTGCCGGCAGGGATGAAGAGGACAAACCACAGTTGACCACTGAGATCGAAGAACAGCTAAGCGGTATGCGTCAGTCCGGAATAAGGGCCAGAGAAGCGATAACCAGAACAGCCTCGGAGACGGGACTGTCACGGAAGGAGCTTTATCGTGCCTGGCTTAAGCTGCCCTGAGTCTCCGGAATAGCGTAGAATTATATCACTGAACCGAGGAGGAATGATAAAATGCGTCGGGGTTGTATCTCTCTGGGCGATGTCCGGTGCGATGATTGTCAGCGTATTATTTCCCACTCCGGACATTATCTCATCATTGAAGAGGAAGGCAGCATGAAGCGTCTCTGTCAGCATTGCAGCCTGGACAAAGGCTATGCCCACTACAAAGAAGAGAAGGGGGAGCGGGTACTGACCTTCTTTTCGGAGTGAGATTTAAACCGCTCTGGTTTTTGGCTGGTATTAATAAGGAGTGCTGCCGGATGGCAGTAAATTCAGTTTTTTAAGCAAGGGAGAGCCTATGGGTGAGAGAATTTTTATCGGGGTTGCCTGGCCCTACGCCAACGGTTCATTACACCTTGGTCAGGTTGCCGGGGCATATCTACCTCCGGATATATTTGCCCGCTACCACCGTATGAAAGGCAACCAGGTCTTAATGGTATCAGGGTCTGACCAGCACGGCACACCCATAACCCTCCGGGCAGAGCGGGAAGGCGTCGAACCGGGAGCTATTGCCACCCGGTACCACCAGGAATTTATCGAATCGTGGCAGAAGCTGGGGATTTCGTTTGACCTTTTTACTTCGACCGGCACGGCGAACCATACCCGGGCAGTACAGGAGATCTTCCTCACACTTCTTGATAATGGCTACATCTACCGGGGTATCGTTTCCCAGCCCTTTTGCCCCCGCTGTCAACGCTTCCTGACCGACCGCTATATCGGGGGCACTTGCCCCTACTGCCAGTCGGAAAAGGCCCGTGGCGACCAGTGTGATGATTGCGGCAAACCATTGAATGCCGCTGAGCTTGTTCAACCACGGTGTTCCTTCTGCGGCGAAGCTCCCGAGTTCAGAGACTCGGAGCATTTCTTCCTCAAACTATCCGCATTCCAGAACAGGCTGCTGGAATGGGTGAAGAAGAAGGACTACTGGCGGCAGAACGTCCGTAACTTTACCCTGAGCTACCTGGAGGGCGGGCTAAACGATAGGGCGATTACCCGTGATATCGAATGGGGAGTACCACTGCCGCTACCGGGATTTGAAGGCAAGCGTATCTATGTCTGGTTCGAGGCCGTCATCGGGTACCTTTCGGCAACGAAAGAGTGGGCCCAGCTCGGTGGTAACGAGGAGAAGTGGCGCGATTTCTGGCAGGGTGACGAGGCTAAGGGCTACTACTTCATCGGTAAAGACAACATCGCTTTCCATACTATTATCTGGCCGGCGATGTTGATGGGCTGCGGAAACCTGAATCTGCCCTACGATGTGCCGGCTAACGAGTTCCTGACTATTGAGGGGAAGAAGCTTTCTACCAGCCGGAACTGGGCGGTGTGGCTGCCTGACTACCTGTCGCGCTATGACCCCGACCCGCTGCGTTACCTGTTATCCGTCAGTATGCCAGAGACCAACGATACCGATTTCTCCTGGAGCGAGTTAATCCGGCGTAACAATGATGAGCTGGTGGCGACCTACGGGAACCTGGTACACCGGGTGCTTACTTTCACCTACCGTAAATTCGACGGCTGTGTGCCGGAGCCCGGGGAACTTGATGACACAAGTAATAACATGATGAGAGAAGCGGAGATTACTATCGGAAAGGTGGAGGAGCTTATCTCAGAGTGCCACTTCAAAGAAGCGGTAAAGTCAGCGATGTCCTTAGCCCAGGAAGCTAATCGCTACCTGGATATGAAATCTCCCTGGAAGGTAATCAAAGATGACCGGCAAGCGGCTGCCACCGCCCTGTATGTTGCTACCACCGTTATCTCATGCTTGAGAACGGTTTTATATCCCTTCCTGCCCTTCAGCTCCCAAAAGCTGCACGAATATCTTGGCTTTACCGGCAGCGTCGGGGACGACGGCTGGCGGCTGCATGTCCCCGCACCGGGGCAGAAGCTGCTTCCACCCGAGGCACTGTTCTCCAAGCTGGATGAAGAACTAGCGGAAGAGGAGAGCAACCGCTTGCGCCAGAGTTCCGCTAGCCAGTAGGGCTTATTGGATTAGCAAGGAGCTTTTACCATAGGAGGGATTGTTGTCGTTAGATAAAATCTATGCGCCTATCCGGGAAGACCTGGGTAAGATAGAGGACGGGCTACGCTCAATCTATCAGGATAGCCCCCCCCGGATTTCTGAGCTGTTGGCGCATAGCCTGGGAGCTAGCGGCAAGAGGGTTCGCCCGGCCCTGGTCCTCTTATCGGGTAAGTCCTTTAGCTACAACCTCGAGTGTCTTTTACCTATGGCACTCGCTGTTGAGGTCCTGCATACGGCCACCCTGGTCCATGATGATGCTATCGATAATTCTCCGGAACGCCGCGGCCGTGCCACGATTAACAAGCTGTGGGGCGAGGACAAAGCAATACTACTCGGTGACTATCTGCTGGCTAAGGCCGAGGAGCTTGCCGCCGCTGCGGAAAACCTGCCGTTAATCAGACTCTTCGCCCGGACCATAAAGAATATCGCCAGCGGCGAGCTGCATCAGTCTTTCGATGCGTTCAGGCTTGAGCAGACCAGACAGCAGTATTTAGAGAGGATTTCGGGAAAGACCGCCTCCCTGCTCTGCCTGGCTACCGAGTCAGGTGCCATCTTGGGCCAGGCACCGCCGGAAATGGTTACCGCACTAAGGGAATACGGATACAACCTTGGCATCGCCTTTCAGATTGTGGATGATATCCTGGACTTCATCGGCGATGAGAAGGAGATGGGCAAACCGGTAGGTTCAGACCTGACAGAGGGGACGCTCACCCTGCCGGCGATGCTGATTCTCGAGCATCATCCCGATGACAACCCGGTAAGGAGGCTGTTTCAGAATGAAGGCGACAGGCAGGAGAATATCAGACGGGCAATAGAGCTGTTTCGCGACTCGCCGCTCGTTGAGGAATGTTACCGGATCGCAGCAGAATATCAATCTAAATGCTGCCTCAGTCTCAAGGTGCTGCCTGACAATGCCAGCCGTCGTTCTCTTCAAGCACTGGCGGAGTATGTGCTAGCCCGGAAGAAATAGTTACTGCTTAACCCTTTTATTTCTCCCCATCGGTCCAGACACTACCGTCGAGATAGGTCTCCCTTTTGGCAGTGGGCAGCTTCTCCTTGAAGCAGTCGATAACATACTGGCAAGCAGCAAAACCCTCCCTGCGGTGGGCACTGGCTATGGCTACCACCAGATTGATATCGCCTACCTTCAGCCTGCCTGTTCTGTGACAGATGGCGATAGCATTGAGCTGCCACTTTTTATTCGTTTCGTCTGCTATCTCCTCCAGCCGGCTTGCCGCCCTACCGTCAATGTCGCGATATTCCACAGAGGCAACTTCTTTGCCCCGTGAACTTTCCCGAATCAGACCGACATAAGTAACGACACCGCCGCTACTTTCACCCTTAACCCGGTTGATGATAACCTCCGGCGATATAGGCCCTACTGTAATCTCTACCATGCCGTGACTATCTCCCAAATTATCGTATTACAGCCTTGATATCAGGGAATTCTTTTTACCCGAGATGCCAAGACAGCCTTATCTATTGCTAATCAAGCGTAGCCGGGGCCGTTTTGGGCAGGATATCGAGGGGTATCACCGGCGCTTTCTTTATCCCCGGCTTGGCTTTAGCCGTAGCCTTTTCCTGTCTAGGGGCGGCTTCCGTCCTGGCCTTCCTTACCGGCGTAGCGACGGTCTTGCTGAGCAAAGCCTCGAGCTCCTCACCCTCCAGAGTCTCCTTAGCGATGAGCTCTTCGGCAATCTTTATCAGTTTCGGCTTGTTCTTGGTTAGAATCTTCCTGGCTACCTGATAAGCATGATCAATGATTTGATGGACCTCATCATCAATCTCTTCAGCCACCTTCTCACTGTAGTTCCTCTGTTCGGCAATTTCACGACCAAGGAAGATTAGCTCCTCCTTGTGACCGAAGGTTCGCGGGCCCAGTTTATCACTCATTCCATAATCGGTAACCATCTTGCGGGCGATTACCGTAGCACGCTCGATATCGTCGTAAGCACCGGTGGTCATTTCATCGAAGATTAGTTTTTCTGCCGTATGACCGGCGAGAAGGGTGGCCAGCATATCGTTAAACTGAGAGCGTGTCATCAGGTAGCGATCCTCTGCAGGCAGCTGCCGGGTGTGGCCGAGCGACATACCGCGTGCCACTATCGATATTTTATGCACCGGGTCAGCGTTGGGCAGCATCTTGGCAACGAAGGCATGTCCGGCCTCGTGATAGGCAGTGATTTCTTTTTCCTTGGGGCTTATTCTGCGACTCTTTCTCTCCGGACCGGCGATTACCCGGTCGATGGACTCCTCGAGCTCATTCATGCAAATGGTCTCATTACCCCGACGGGCCGCCAGAATAGCCGACTCATTAACCAGATTGGCAAGGTCGGCACCGCTGAAGCCGGCAGTCTGTTTCGCCAGCACTTCGAGGCTGACTGTTTCCGCCAACGGCTTGCCATTGGTATGAACCTTCAGGATCGCAGTCCGTCCGTTAATATCAGGTCGGTCCATGACTACCCGGCGGTCAAAGCGCCCCGGACGCAACAGGGCCGGGTCAAGTATATCGGGCCGGTTGGTGGCAGCGAGAATGATCACATTGGTATTGGTGTCAAAGCCGTCCATCTCGGTTAGAATCTGGTTAAGGGTCTGTTCCCTTTCGTCGTGACCACCACCAAGTCCGGCACCGCGGTGACGGCCCACGGCATCGATTTCATCAATGAAAATAATGCAGGGCGTATTGCGTTTTGCTTGCTCAAAGAGATCTCGCACTCTGGAGGCACCAACGCCAACAAACATCTCCACGAACTCGCTGCCGCTGATTGAATAAAAAGGTACTCTGGCCTCACCGGCGATGGCCCGTGCCAGCAGCGTTTTTCCGGTACCGGGCGGCCCTATCAGCAAGAGCCCTCTCGGAATACGAGCGCCCAGTTTCTGGAACTTCTCGCGCGACCTGAGGAAATCGACAACCTCACGAACCTCCTGCTTCGCTTCATCTGCCCCGGCGACATCGTCAAAGGTTACTGTCGGAGTGTTAGTGGCCAGCAGCCGGGCCCGGCTGCGACCAAAGTTCATTGCCTGGCTGTTAGCACCCTGCGCCCGGCGGAACAGGAAGAACAACAGACCACCAAAAATGATTAGGGGAAGGAAATTCAGCACCATACTGCCCCAGTTAATGCCTGATGGAGTTACTTCCCAGTCTACTCCTTCCAGGTTAAGGCCCAGTTCCCTGAGGTCAACCAGGCTCAGGGCTCCGATTACCGCTTTTAGCTCCGTGCCGCTAGTGCTGGTAATCAGTAATGCCTCGCCATCCACGACAATCTTCTCAATCTCCCCGTTCTGGGACATAGCAATCGCTTCTTCTGTACTGATTTCCTCCGGTTTATCATCTGCCATCGGTAAGAAAGAGAAAAGGGCTATTGCAACGCCCAGCATAACTATGAATATTATCAGGTTACGGTTTAAGCCAAAGTTCATTCTGTGTCCTGCCTTATGGTCAGCTATCCTTTTTCACTACCTGATAAGCCAACCTCAGGTTCATTATACCAGAAATAGCCGTAAACAGGGAAACCAAGCGGTTTGCCTCATTTCTATCACTATGGCCGGTTTTATCCTGCCGGCTCTTGCCCAAGTAATCATTCCGTCTGGAGCAGTCTGCTATAAGTCTCCTGCAGTAGAAGGGCATCTGACTCCAGGTTGGGACTTTCGCAGATGACCAACCCCTTGATGCCATAGTCCCTGAAAGCACGCAGAAGTTCGACATAATCCAGGTCAGACTCTTTCAGATTCAGGTGATTCAATTCGCCCTTCTTCCCGTAGGCAATACCAGAGATGTGGATATGCATATTTCCCAGGGCAGTTTGCCCCAAACGTTCTTTGACCTGTTCCAGGATAGTGCAAAACTCGGGGTAGGAATTAGACTCCCCCGTCCGGGCATGCCAGTGGGCAAAGTCCAGGCAGGGAGCCAGCCCTTCCAATTCACTGCTTAGCTCAAATATTTCGTCCATTGTTCCGAACTGAGCAACCCTACCCATAACCTCCGGTCTGATTAAGACCCGATTATTCTCACTCTTCAACCGATCCAGGGTTTCTTTCAGGTATTTCTTGACAGTCTGATAGACCTCACCAGGAGGGTTACCTAGGTAAAAAGCGGGATGGAAGACAACGCTTTCCGCCCCGCAGAGAGCGGCAATGCGTGCTGTTGCCAGTAGCCGCTGCTGGCTGGCTTTTATCTTTGCCAGCTCGTGGGCGTTAAGATTAATGAAGTAGGGAGCATGGGCGGACAGCCTTATCCCCGCTTTAGCGGCTGTCTCGGCAACCTGGTAGGCAGTCGCTTCACTCATCTTGACCCCCCGAACGAATTCCATCTCCATACAACCGAGCCCAAGCTCAGCGGATCGCTCGATTCCGCAGACCGCAGACCGCAGGCTGGTGCTGTGAGGAATACCGGCAGTACCAAAAAGCAACCCCGCCATCTATTTCCATCTCCCTCTTGATTATCCCGAATATGATGGTATAGTATATCACAACCGCAATTAATTAACGGAAAGGGGATCAGGCATACTTGTACCGAGCAATCGGCAGATAAAGGGCTTGATAAAATGGAATAAATTAGATACACTAATGGTAGTTGTACCCTGGTGATTCCCAGGGTTTTATTTTAGCTAACATAACAACTTACTTTTCAACTCAAAGCAAGAAAGATAAAAGGAGTGCCTCGAGATTTGACAGGTGAGTTGGAGGAGGTCAGTGTGACTGAGAATTTTGATATCCTTCGTTCTCGATTGGAGAGCGAGCGTGAACGCTTAAACCGTGAACTGGAGCAGATGGAGGCCAACGCTCTGGTTACGGATGAGAGGCGTGAGGGTAGTCCTTTCGGCAAAAGAGAGGAGGAGGCTACCGAAACCGCTGAGCTAGAGACCAGGTTAGAGATGGAGAAGCGTACCAAGGACCAGTTGATGGCGGTTGAGAACGCCCTCGATAAGTTTGCAAAAGGAACCTACGGCTTGTGTGAGGTTTGTGGTAACCCGATACCCCTGGCCCGATTGGAGGCGCTTCCTGAGGCAAGGCTGTGTTTGGATTGTAAGGCTGGTCAAGCAAAGAGTGCGAAAGGTTAGTAATCTTCGGGGTGAGCGGTGGCAGAATATCGCCTTTTCCCTTATCGCTCTGTCGCTGGTACTCGCAGATCAGTTCAGCAAAGCGTGGGTAAGGTCTAACATAGCCGTGGGGCAATCAGTGCCGGAGGGGGCTTTTCTCCACATAACCCATACCCAGAATACCGGCGCTGCTTTCGGCATCTTCCAGGGTCATGCTCCTTCTCTAACGGTAGTCAGCTTTATCGGTGCCGGTATCATTCTGGTCTATACCTTCTATCTGTGCCGCCGTTTTACCTTCTTGAATAACATCATAAGCAAGGGAGCCCTGGGTGCAATGCTCGGCGGTACGGTGGGAAACCTGATCGACCGAATGACTCTGGGCTATGTTACCGACTTTATCGGTGTCGGTACCTTTCCCACCTATAACATCTCCGATGCATCGATAACCGGCGGTGTCGGTGTCTTTGCTGGCTCTTTGATATATCTCCTGGTCAAAGAGAAGCAAGAAGCAGACAGGAGAAACGAGGCGGACTGCCATCAGATTTGAGGACTATCAACATATCCGGAACGATCAACGAAACCCGCTAAAGAAAGGATCGGTTGCAATTCTGCCAGTATACAGGGACCGATCCGGCTGGCGATTAAGTTTTCTTCAAGACGCTACTCCTTTACCTATTCCCGGTAGAAGCTGGTATACTTAGTGAAAGTGTGCCGTTTTGTTGATGAACCGTGTTGAGTAAAGAATCTCGCTTTGCCGCCAGTGAACCGGGTTTACGCCTCGACAGGTATATTGTTGAGAAATGCCCCGGGATTTCCCGGACCCAGGCACAGAATCTCATTACCGAGGGGCTGGTCACGGTCAATAACCACCTGGCTAAGGCCGGAACTAAGCTCGACGTTGGTGATAGAGTAAATATCACCCTGCCCCCTTCTCCCCAACCCCCGCTGCCTGAAGCCATCCCGCTCGATATTATCTATCAGGATGATGATCTCCTGGTCGTCGACAAGCCGGTTGGACTGACGGTCCACCCGGCACCGGGACACCAGAGCCACACCCTGGTTAACGCCATCCTCAACCATGTTCCCAAACTGCCTGAGAGCGATTTGCTGCGGCCGGGAATCGTACACCGGCTGGATAAGGACGCCTCGGGGGTTATGGTGGTAGCTAAGAATAGCCGGGCCCAGCTTGATCTAATCGGTCAGTTTAAGACCCGTTCGGTGGCGAAAGCCTACCGGGTGCTTGTCAAAGGGCAGCTCACTCCGGATAACGGGGTCATCGAAGCACCTATCGGTCGTGACCCACGTAACCGGAAGAGGATGGCAGTGGTGGCAGAAGGTAAAGGCAGGGAGGCGCGCACTCACTATCATGTTATCCGGCACCTGGCAGGTTACACTCTGATTGAGGTGAGGCCGGAGACCGGCCGTACCCATCAAATCCGGGTCCACCTCTCCACAATCGGTTATCCGGTAGCTGGTGATAGAGTCTACGGTTCGAGGACTGACCCGTTGCCGCGGCTTTTTCTCCACGCCTGCCGGCTGGGTTTTAAGCTGCCTTCCACCGGCGAGTACGTTGAGTTCACCTCCAACCTGCCGCCCGAACTGGAGCGGGTGCTGGAGGATATCGGCTGAAATCTTGACACCTAAAGTGCTAGAATACTAAGAGTTTTGATAACAGCGAAATGAGAGTTTTCAGATGACCAAACAAGTTAGAGTACGTTTTGCTCCCAGCCCCACCGGCTACCCCCACGTCGGCAATATCAGGACCGCCCTGTTCAACTGGCTCTTTGCCCGCCATAGCGGGGGCAAGTTCATTGTCCGCATCGAGGATACCGATGTCGCCCGCAAGGTTGATGACGCTCTGGAGGCCATTCTGGAAGGTCTTAAGTGGTTGGGGCTTGACTGGGATGAAGGCCCCGAGGTAAAGGGGGACTACGGACCATATTTTCAATCACAGCGTCTCAGTTTATACCGTGAGGCAGCCGAGCGTTTGATCAGGCAAGGGGATGCCTATTACTGCTACTGCTCCTCCCAGCGCCTCAAAGAGATGCGAGAAGAGCAAGCCAGGCGCAAGCAGCCGCCGGGATACGACCGGCGCTGTCGGAATTTAAGCGAGGCGGAGCGGGCGCAGAAAGAGGCGGAGGGGATTACGCCGGTAGTCCGCTTCAAGACCCCGCTCGAGGGAAGCACCAGGTTCAACGACCTCATCTGGGGCGAGGTAGTGTTTGACCACAGCACCATCGACGACCTGGTGCTGCTTAAGTCGGACGGCTATCCAACCTATCACCTTGCCAATGTGGTCGATGACCATCTGATGGAGATAAGCCATGTCCTGCGGGCTGAGGAATGGCTGTCCAGTACTCCCCGCCACCTCCTGATGTATCAGGCCCTGGGCTTCGAGCCACCGCAGTTCGCCCATCTGCCCATGATATTAGGGAATGACCGTGCCAAATTGAGTAAAAGACACGGTTCGGTCTCGATAACCGAGTACCGTGAACAGGGCTATCTGCCCGAGACAATGCTCAACTTCCTCGCTCTGCTGGGATGGTCTCTCGACGACAAGACCGAGATATTCTCCCGTGCCGAGCTGATCGCCAGTTTTTCCCTGGATAGGATCAGCCGTACCGGGGCTATTTTCAACCAGGACAAGCTCAACTGGATGAACGGGGCATATATCCGCAGCCTGAGCCTCGAAGACTTTACCCGACGGGCGCTGCCATTCCTAGAAAAAGGCCTGCCCGACAAGGTCAGGCGGCCGTTATCTATCAAATATGTCAGGCAGGTTATGCCCCTCGTCCAGGAGCGAGCCCGCACCCTGGCCGAGATCCCGGAGCTGACCGACTTCTTCTTCACCGATGAGCTGGACTATGAGCCCGGCCTCTTGATAGTCAAGAAGATGAACCGGGAGTCATCCATCCAGGCGCTGTTAGCAGTCAGGAACAGGCTTGAGCACCGGCAAACCTTTGATACCACGTCTCTGGAGACGGTGCTCAGGCCGCTGGCTGACGAGATGGGGCTGAAGACAGGGCAACTCTTCGGTACGCTGAGAGTAGCTATTACCGGGCGGATGGTGGCGCCGCCACTTTTTGAAACAATGGCAGTCCTGGGTAAGGAGCGTTCGATGGACCGGGTTAGCGCCGCTTTGAGCAAGCTGCGCAGCCTATGACATCTCCTACCAGATAGAACAAGGGGGTTATGACTTGAAGACTATTGCTATTTCGGGCAGCCCGAGAAAAAACGGAAACACGGAGTTCTTAAGCCGGCACGCTTTGAAGGCAATCGAAGAGGAGGGAATAGCGACCGAGCTTATCAGCCTGGCCGGTCTGGACATAAAACCCTGCAACGGCTGTTATGCCTGCAAAAAAGAGGAGTCATGCCCTATTGATGACGACCTATGGCCAGTATATACCAGGATGAAGGAGGCGGATGCGATCATACTTGCCTCGCCGGTCTACTTCGGTTCGGCGACAGCCCAGATCAAGGCGCTCATGGAAAGGACCGGTTATATCACCTATTGGAACGGCCGGGCTTTTGAGGGTAAGGTGGGCGGCCCCCTGGTGGTGGCGCGCCGGGCGGGCAAGAACTTTACCCTGGCCCAGTTGACCTTCTGGTTTCAGGTCATGGGGTGTTTTGTACCCGGTTCTACATACTGGAATGTTGCCTTCGGCAGTCACGAGAAGGGTAACGTGGAGCAGGACGAAGAAGGCATGAGAACAGCCTGGAACTTTGGCAAGAACGTTGCTTTCCTGCTGAAGAAGGTAAAGGGTTAACCTGCTTTGCCATGGGAAAGTACCCGCTCAAGAAGTATCCCGTAGTCGGCGCCTGCTGCCTCGACTGCGGTCTGTGTCCGAGATATTACACCGAGGGTTCCTCAAGGTGTCCCGGTTGTTGCGGACCGGGCTTTGAGCAGAAGCACCCGTCCTGCGGCTTTATCATCTGCTGCGTAAAGCAGAAAAGTCTTGAGACATGCGCCGAGTGCAGCGACTGGAGAGATTGCGAGAGGGTAGCCGGGATTCTCGGTTCGACCAGGCATCAGGACTCCTTCATCTCCTACCAGCCGGTTGTGGCCAACTTTGCCTTCATTGAGAAGAATGGCATCAGGGAATTCGTGCGGCGGGAAAATGAAAAACAGGAAATTCTCCGCTATCTCCTGGCTAACTACGACGAAGGCCGCTCCAAGAGCTTCTATTGCACCGGCTGCCAGGTGTTACCTCCGGACAGGCTGAGAGAAGCCGTATCAGGGATAGAAACGGGAATAGCCGGGGGTAGCGGAATCAAAGAAAAGGCCAAGGCTATCAGGACGGCAATTATCCATCTAGCCGATACCCTAAAGATCGATTTGGGGTTGAGGAAGTGAGGGGTGGTTAGACAGTGGAACCGGGTTATATTGCTCTCTACCATTCCGGTGAGCTTGAGCACCGAGCCCGGAGACTTGAGACACGGCTGGCTTCCTGTGACATCTGCCCCCGGGAGTGCCGGGTCAACCGGCTCAATGAAGAGACGGGTTTTTGCCACTCCGGTCTGCTGCCCATAGTATCCTCATTCTGTGCCCACCATGGAGAGGAGCCGGCCATTTCCGGAAGCCGGGGCTCGGGAACGATATTCTTTGGCAACTGCAATCTAAGGTGCGTTTACTGCCAGAACTACCAGATAAGCCAGGACTGGCAAAAGCAGAGATCCAACGAAGTAGACTATCACACTCTCGCCGAGAACATGCTCTATCTCCAGGACGAGATTGGCTGCCACAACATCAATCTCGTTTCTCCGTCGCACTTCGTGCCGCAGATAGTCCGTGCGCTTACGGAGGCAGTGCCGATGGGCCTTAAACTGCCACTGGTCTACAACACCAACGGCTACGACTCTGTTAAGACCCTGGAGGAGCTTAGCGGTATTGTCAGCATCTACCTGCCGGACCTAAAATACGCTTCCGATGCCTACGCCAGTCAGCTCTCGGAGGCTCCGGACTACGTCGCCCGGTCCCGTCAGGCCATCAAGGAGATGTACCGGCAGGTCGGCGGGCTCGTCACGGATAAGTCCGGGCTGGCGCAGCAGGGGCTAATCGTCCGCCACCTTATCCTGCCCAACGGACTGTCCGGCAGCCGGGACTCGCTTACCTGGCTGGCCAAGGAGACCTCCAGACGGGTTGCCATCAGTGCTATGTCGCAATATCACCCCGTACACCGGGCTGATCAGTTTCTCCTCCTCTCACGCAGCATATCGCCGTCCGAATACCAGGAGGTGCTCGATATAATGGAGGAGCTGGGGCTTAAGAAGGGTTGGACACAGAATATGGACGCTCATGAAGACTATTTCCCCGACTTTGAACGCGAGGGACATCCGTTCCTATGATCGATACGGCGGGTCAGAGTGGTTGAAGCACGCCTCGGTTTACCTTTTGCGCTTGGTGAAGGCAAAACGTATTTTTAGACCGTTACGTTTTTCGTCCTTCCTATTGACATTACTGATGAAGGTCTTCAGGTCGGGAAGCTGTTTCTCAGTCATTGTGATTTCCTTTTCTGTAGGTTGCGTAATCTGAAATTAATTGTAGCATATCCCCGAAGGTGAGGCCAAATCCGGTTTAGGTTATCCGTCTTTATCCATCCCGTGAAAACATCCGCCCTCCCTCTTGTCTTGAGTTTGGCACCCGGGGCAGAAGTAGGTGCCGCGGTTGCGAACGGTTATCCGCTCAACAGGAGTGCCGCAGACCGGGCAGAGCTTACCGCCAAGACGGTGGGCGACCCGGAACTGAAAGTGGGCGGTGCCCTCTTCACCACCAGGGCGGTAGTAGGTATCCACGCTGGCCCCTTTATGGTCAATCGCCGCCGAGAGCACCTCTCTGATGCTCCGATATAGCCTGCTCACTTCTGCCATAGTCAGGCTACCCCCCGGTCTTAAGGGGTGGATTCCGGCGGAAAACAGTGACTCATCGGCATACATATTACCGATACCGGCGATCAGATCCTGCTCCAGGAGCAGCGCCTTTATCGGTGCCTTGCGGTTTGCCAACAGCTCAGCCAAGAGATCAGGAGTAAAGACATCCTCCAGTGGTTCAGCCCCGAGCTTCGTCTCGAGGTTGACTAAGTCCCGGGTAAGCCACATCACCCCGAACTTACGCGGGTCGCGGAAGTGTATGTCCAAATTACCGTCCAGGTGGATTATGGCACGGACAAACTTTTCCGGGTCAGCCAGGACCGGCTTCAGCAGCAGGGACCCGGTCATTCTGAGATGGATAATCAGCATCGTGCCGCTACCAAGGTGAAAGATGAGATATTTGCCGCGCCGGCTCAGTCGGGTTATCTCCTGCCCGATAAGGCAGGAGCGGAATTCCTCTACCGAAGGCCTAAGGACTATCCCCTCCCAGTTAAGAGTAATACCGGTAACACGACGTCCGATAACATGGGGGATAAGCTCATTCTTTACCGTTTCTACTTCAGGAAGCTCAGGCACTTTCCTTCTCCATCTCTCCCCAGTTGCTACCGGCTTTAATATCCACCTTGAGCGGCACATCGAGCGCCATAGCGGTAGACATCACCTGCGGCACAAGCCGACGCATTATATCCATCTCCTCACCGGGTACCTCAAAGATAAGCTCGTCGTGAACCTGAAGCAGCATCTTGCTCTTCAGCCGGTGATTAACCATCTCCCGGTAGAGATTGACCATAGCCACCTTTATAATGTCGGCCGACGTACCCTGTACCGGCATGTTAATTGCCATCCGTTCAGCGGCTTCTCTCACCTGTCGATTAGATGACTTGATTTCAGGTATAAAGCGTTTCCTGCCCAGCAAAGTCTGGACATAGCCCAGTTCCCTCGTCTGCTTCTTGGTCGACTCGAGATAATCCATTACCCCGGGATACTTTTCAAAGTATGAGGTGATGAACTGTGCCGCCTCCTGCCGGGACAGCTCGGTTGCCTGCTCCAGTCCGTAATCGCTCATACCGTAGATGACCCCGAAGTTGACCGTCTTGGCCAGACGACGCATATCCGGCGTTACCCCCGAGGCATCCACTCCGAAGAGCTGAGATGCGGTGGCGGTGTGGATATCCTCATCCCGGCTGAAGGCTCGCAGCAGCCCCGCATCACGGGACAGGTGGGCCAAAGCACGAAGGTCAATCTGGGAATAATCACCGGCCAGAAGGTAAGAGCCGGATGGGGCAATAAAGGCTTGCCTTATCTCTCTACCCACTTCACCGCGGACCGGGATATTCTGCAGGTTGGGTTCATTGGACGAGAGCCGCCCCGTCGCCGTCCTCGTCTGGTTGAAGCTGGTGTGCACCCGGCCTGTCTCCGGGTTTACCAAGGTCGGCAGAGCATCAACGTATGTGGACTTGAGCTTGGCTAACTGGCGGTAGTCCAGTATATACTCTATTACCGGGTGGACGCCACGCAGTCCCTCCAGTACGGAAGCGTCGGTAGAATAGCCGCTCTTTGTCTTCCTCGCCGGCGGCAGCTTCAGCTCCTCAAAAAGTACGGCGCTCAACTGCTGGGATGAGTTTATGTTGAAATGGTGTCCGACGCCGTTATAGATGTCCTTCTCCAGCCCGATTAATCGCTCGCCGAGGCGGTGGGACATCTTCCTGAGCCGTCCCACATCCACGGCAATCCCGTTCATCTCCATACTGACCAGTACAGGTATTAGCGGCATCTCGACCTCAGAGAAAAGCTGCCACAGACCCTGCCGCTGCAACTCCGGGCGCAGCAGTTCTGCCATCCGTCCGGTGATGTCAGCATCAGCGCAGGCATAATCGGCGGCTTTACTCACTTCAACGCTTGACATAGGAATCTGCTTGCTTCCCGAGCCGATAAGGTCGGTAATCGGAGTCATCTCTATGCCCAGACGGCCGAAGGCGAGGGTTTTCAAGCCCAGGGATTTCTCACCAAGCAGATAGGCAGCTACCATGGTATCGAATGTCAGGTTAGCTACCTCTACTCCGTGCCTGGCCAGTACTATGATATCGTACTTACCGTTGTGGGCAATCTTAGCTTTGGAGCCGTCCGCCAGTACCGGCTCAAGTCCGCTAATTACCTGCTCGATGGGAAGCTGTTCCATCTGTCCCAGGCCAAGATGGCCGACCGGGATATAGCAGGCCTCGGCCGGGGCCAGCGAGACAGAGATACCCACCAGTTGGGCGGACATCGAATTTAAGCTGGTTGTCTCCGTATCAAAAGTAAATGATTCGGCTTGCGAGAGGCGGCCTAGAAGTTCGTTCAACGCCCGGCCGCTATTGACGATGTGATAGGCTGGCTCAGCCGGGAGCTTGCTTTCGGTTTGTACAAGCACTTCGGAAGTCGCCTCTCTCTCCTCCGCATCGGGCAGTTTGGGTAGGAGGCTGAAAAACTCCAGCTTGCGGAAAAGCTCGGTTACCTGCTGGCGGTCGTAACGGTCGACCCGGCATTCGTCAAGGTTTAGGGTAAATGGTGCATCGGTAATAATAGTGGCAAGCTCCTTACTCTGTCGGGCGATGGCTTCGTTCTGTTTCAACAGGGATTGGAGTTTGGGCGGGCTTACCCGGTCAATACGAGCGTATATCTCTTCCACGCTACCGAACTGATCGATAAGCCTGACAGCCGTCTTCTCACCGATGCCGGGGACGCCGGGGATATTGTCGGACGGGTCACCCTTTAACCCTTTCAGATCAGTGATATGCCCAGGACTGACGCCGTACTTCTCAATTACCGCCGCCTCATCGTAGAGCATGGTATCTCCGAAGGACCGCTTCGGGGCAAATACCTTTACTCTCGGCGATACCAGCTGCATAGCATCGGCATCACCGGTAACGACGATTGTCTCGAAATCCTGCTCGCTTGCCTGATGACTGAGAGTGCCCAGGGCGTCATCCGCTTCATAACCCTCAAGCTCAAAGACGGGAATACTAAAGGTCTTTACCAGTTCCCTTACCCTATCCATCTGGCCGACCAGCTCCTCCGGGGTGGCCGGGCGGTGCGCCTTGTACTGATCGAAGAGCTGATGTCTGAAGGTAGGGGCTTTCTTATCAAAAGCAATGGCACAGTGGGTAGGTTTTAGCTCGCTTATTGCTTTCAGCAGAATCAGGGCAAAGCCGTAAACGGCACCCACCGTCTCACCGGTCTTGCTTACGGTCAGCGGGGGAAGGGCATGGAAGGCACGGTGAACCAGAGCATTACCGTCAAATAGCACCAGAAGTCTTTTCTCCATAGCCTCATTATAGCAGAGCAGGGTTGATTTGAGTTAGCGGATTTAATAAAACCCACCCCCGATTTCCCGATGCTGGAACGACACCGAGTCATGAATCATCGAACATTGTCTTAGCAGGGATATCTGATGTAAAATCTTAATTCCCTTAGTGTTATCATGTAAGAGGTGACATGCCGTGTTTTCCACAAAGACCGGGGCCGCCCGGCTTTTAATTACTGTCGTCATCGGCCTGATAGTGCTGAAGGCAGTGGCCGCCTGGCTCAGCGGCAGTCTCAGTATCCTTGCCCAGGCTACCGATAGCCTGCTCGACCTGGTGGCCGGGATAGTCACCTTCTTAGCCCTCCGCATTGCAGCCAAGCCGGCCGATGAGGAACACCCCTACGGACACGGCAAGTGGGAAGATGTGGCCGGTATGGTTCAGGGTATCCTGATCACGGTTGCCGGCGGCCTGATAATCTATGCATCGGTACAGCGGATACGGACCGGCGCTGCCATTGAGATGGCTGGAGCCGGCATAGTGGCAATGGCCATCTCCGTAGCAGTAAGTATCTTCCTGTCCCGCCACCTGTTAAAGGTGGCCAGGAATACCGGGTCGGTAGCCCTGGAGGCTAACGCCAACAATATCGCCGCCGATATCTACTCGGCGCTGGCAGTGCTGGCCGGATTGTTGGCAGTGAGACTGACCAACCTCAGCTACATTGACTCTGCCGTGGCTATCGGAGTAGCCGCCTACATCATCCGGCTGGGTTACCGCTCAATATCCAGGTCTCTGGCAATACTGGTTGATACCAAGCTATCAGCAGAGCATGAGGAGGTGATAGAGGCCTGTCTGAGAAAACACAGCGTGGATGTGGCAGGGTTTCATAAGCTGCGGACGCGCCACTCGGGAAGCCAGCATTATATAGACCTTCACCTGGTAGTTAATAAAGCCCTCAGCTTAGAGCAGGCTCACGACATCTGTGACCGAATTGAGGAAGAGATACAGGGCAGGCTTCATGGTACCAACGTAACCATTCATCTCGAACCGTGCGACGGCAGATGCGAGCAGTGCCATACGGTCTGCTCCAGGAATGATGCCGGTGCCAGCCGGCTGATCGAATAGTGAGCAACGCGCAGGTCATATAGAACCAGTTCTTGCTCCCGTGTGGAAGGCTTCGCCTAGCGTAATAGATTGAGTGCGAAAAGAATTATTGCCCCTAGAACAAGCAGCACCGTTCCGCCTACCGGCTTGGAGTACTTCACATAGCGGTCGCTAAATCTGGAGTTGATGGCAAAGGCGGCTCCTCCGAAGATAATACGGAGAGCGAACAATTCTCTCCATCCTGTTCATAGTCCTCTTTCTGGACTCTTCACCCTGAATCTCACAGACAATAGCCCCCTTGGTTCTTATAAATTCCATTATATTCAGTATTCCACCGCCGAGGGCAACTAGTCCAACCGCTATCGTTACCAGCCTTACCGTTACCCCCAACTCCATCATAACTCAATCACTCATATTCCGGATATCACCGGGATTAGCGTTATCTTAATCCCATCTATCCTGTATGTCAGGTAAGGGTATACCTTCCTTGAAGCCAATCTGAGGCTTCTGCTATAATCTCGATGTGATAATTGATTTCCACACCCATGTCTTCTCACCCCGGATAAAGAAAAACCGCGCCAGGTATATTGATGCCGACCCGTCGTTCGCCCTTCTTTACGCCAAGAAGGAAGCTAAGCTTGCCACCACCGATGAACTCATTATCAGAATGGATGAAGACGGGGTTGATATGTCAGTCATCTTGAATATCGGCTGGACGACCCATGAGCTTTGTGTCGAGACCAACGACTACATTCTAGAGTCAATCGCCCGCTATCCCGACCGTCTGATTGGTTTCGCATCTGTGCAGCCGCAGTCCACCGAAGCTGCCATTGCTGAAATCGAGCGCTGTGCCAAAAGCGGGATAAAGGGGATTGGGGAACTCAGGCCGGATATGCAGCTAATCGACCCAGGCGATGCGGCGGTGATGAGGCCGTTTGTTGAAACCATGGTAAAGCATAAGCTAATATTACTCACTCATTCCTCTGAACCGATCGGTCACCAATACCCGGGTAAGGGAAGCGTTACTCCGGAGATACTCTATTACCTGATTGAAAACTATCCCGAACTGACCGTAGTCTGTGCCCACTGGGGCGGGGGGCTACCCTTCTACGCCCTGATGCCTGAGGTAAAGCAGGCAATGGGGAATGTCTTCTTTGACACAGCGGCTTCGCCATACCTGTACCTTCCTCAGATATATCATCAGGTCAGCCAGCTCGTCGGCAGCGATCGGATTCTATTCGGAAGCGATTACCCTCTGCTGGCACCCAGCCGCCTGCTGAATGAGATTGACTCCCTGGGCCTGCCCGAAGAAACCAGAGGACTTATCCTCTCCGGAAATGCCCGCAGGCTACTCGACATCAAAAGTAAAAATGAGTAGGGCTTAGGTTTGGAGCAGATTCGCTCTTTTATTGCGATTGAACTACCCGGCGACCTGAAGTTACAACTGGAACACCTTGAGGAACAACTGAAAGCGAGTAAGCAGCCATGGGTAAAATGGGTCAGTCCGGGCAGTATTCACCTGACGCTGAAGTTCCTCGATAGCGTACCTGTTGATAAGACCGGCGAAATAACCGGGGCGATAGCAGAGGCAGTACGGGGAATTACCCCCTTTCAACTTAAGTTTGAAGGGCTGGGGGTCTTTCCCAATCTCAGAATGGCTCAGGTAGCCTGGGTAGGAGTAAGCGGAGAAGCTGAAAAACTCAAGCGACTTCAAGGACAGATTGACACCAGCCTGTCCCGGCTAGGGTTTACTCCTGAGTCACGGCCCTTCACACCGCACCTGACCATAGCCCGCATCAGAAGTCAGGCATCACCTGACGAAAGGATCCGCTTCGGGCAGCTTATCGCCGACACCAAATTCACCGCTTGCAGCATCGGGGTAGACGGCATCAGTCTGATGAAAAGCCAGTTGAGCAGGGAAGGGGCTATCTACAGCCGGATTAGCCTGACCAAGCTGGCAAAATGATACGAGCGACTGTTGTAAACCAACAACCGTCCAGTGTATACTGAATAAGATTAATTTCGGTTGGGAGGTGGACTTAATGGACCAAGTTTACTGGCCTAAATGTCAAAAGTGCCAGAATGGAGACCTGGTACCCCTGTCTGATTTTGGCAGTCAAGGAGCAGCTATCCACTACAAAGCCTGGGTTTGTACCAATCCTGATTGCGGTTTTAACCTGAAAATCAGGAATGGCGACGTATATATTAACGAGCCTATCATGAGCGGAGCGACCCACAATACCCGGTCCCACTAAATGCTGGAATAATCAATTCCTGAATCCGGATTACGGACTGTAGGTGGCAGCTGTGCTTTCTCAAGCAGCTAAACTCAAAAGGGTAGCGCTTGACTTGCTTTTCCCTAAGTGGTGTGTAGGCTGCGGCAAAGAGGGTAGCTTCATCTGCGATTCCTGCTTCCAGTCGCTGCTACGGATCATGCCGCCGCTTTGCCCGCGCTGCGGCAAGCCCCAAGCCAGCGGAATACTTTGCGCCAACTGTGTTAGCTGGCCGGCGGCAATAGATGGCATTCGTTCCCCCTTTCAATTCCACGGGGTGATGCGTAAGGCCATTCACCAGCTAAAATACGGAAACCTCAGAGCTATATCCGAGCCGTTGGCAGGACTGCTAAGCAACTGCCTCACCAACCATCGCTTGCCATCAGAGGTCCTGGTCCCGGTACCGCTGCACTCAAAGAGACTGAGGGAACGCGGTTACAATCAGTCCGGGCTGCTGACCCGGGAACTGGCTAAACTGACCGGACTGCCGGTAGTAGATGGGTGTCTTATCCGGGAGAGGCTGGCTCCTCCTCAGGCCAAGACACAAAACGTTAAAGAACGTAGAGATAATGTGGCCGACGCCTTTACCTGCCGGGACCATCGGCTGAAGGGCAGTCAGGTATTGCTCGTAGATGATGTCACCACATCGGGAGCCACCCTTGATTCCTGTGCCGCAGCGTTGAAAGATGCCGGGGCCGCATCGGTCTGGGGGCTGGTTCTGGCAATAGAGATTTAGCAGCATGGATAAAAGTGGATAATACTATTATTGTATCGGGAGTTTAAAGATATGGAGTTAATAATAACCGCTAAGAATATGGAGATATCGCCGGAGGTACGCAGCTATATCGAGCGAAAACTGGGTAAGCTAGAACGTTATTTACCCGATGCCGCCGAGGTAAGGGTAGAAATCTTCGAAGAAAAGACTAAGTCCCCCCAGCAGCACTTTGTGGTGCAGGCAACAGTAAACGGTAGCGGCACCAAGCTCCGCAGTGAAGAAAGAGCGGCTGACCTGTTCACCGCTATCAACCGGGTAGTTGCCGTGACAAACCGGCAGATAACGCACCATAAGGAGAAACGGGATGACCGGCGTAAGGGCAGCCTACCGGGCCGGAATAAACCGGATGTTGAGGGAGAGACAGCACAGCCCACGGCCGGGGTAGTCAAGGTCAAACGTTTTGCTGTGGAAACGATGCCGGTTGAGGAAGCCATCTACCAGATGGAGGCTCTGGGACATGATTTCTTCCTCTTCCTCAATGATGGTACGGGGAAGATCAATCTGCTATACCGCCGTAAGGACAATAACTACGGAATCATAGAGCCCGAGGGGGTATAACCAAAGGCCAGTCCAGTTGCCGGGGTAGGTAAATGGCAGAAGGGATAAAAGGTATCATATTTAGTACCAGGATGGGTTGGATGGGGATAATGGGTTCGGCGCAGGGGGTACTAAGTATAATCCTGCCCCGGTCCTCCCGGCAACAAGCCCGGGAGCTATTGGGCAACCGGATAAGATATACTCCGGCCCCACCCCACCTTTTCGATGACCTGGTGGAACGCCTGAAGGATTATATTGACGGTAGACGGGTGGACTTTCCCGACCGGCTCGACCTCTCCGGAGCCACACCCTTCCAACATGCGGTATGGGAGACGACCAAGCTTATCCCTTATGGTGAGACCAGGACTTACGCCTGGGTGTCCAGACAGATTAACAAGCCAAGGGCAGCCAGGGCGGTAGGACAGGCTCTGGGTAACAATCCGTTACCTATCATTATTCCCTGCCACCGTGTCATTAGAGGTGATGGTTCTCCCGGCGGCTTCAGTAACGGCATCGAGATAAAAAAGCGCCTTCTTTCCCTAGAGAACCCGGCTTTCACGTTCCCGCCTCGTTCTTAGTTTCGGAAGGCAGCCTCGTATTCCTCAATCAACCCTTCTCCGGCAAAGCTGAAGTAGGTATTATCGCCGATTATGATATGGTCCAGTACCTTAATCTGCATAACACCCGCCGCATAGACCAGGTCCCGGGTCACTTCCCGGTCACTCTGGCTAGGTACCGGGTCTCCCGAAGGGTGGTTATGAGCAAAGATCAGTGAGACCGCGTTATGCTTTATGGCGCCTTCGATAACCTGCCGGGGAGATACAGCACTACTGTTCACCGTGCCCTGAAAAAGATCGGCGGTTTCAATAATCTGATTTCGGCTGTTCAAGTAGATAACCTTGAATACCTCCTTCTTAAGATCTCTCATTGAGTGGTAGAGGTAGTCAAAGATTTCCCGGGATGACTGATAGACCGGCCTATCAATAAGCCTCTCCTTGAGAAATTTCCTGGCTGTTTCCTGCACCAGCTTGATGCCGAGGACATTATGAGGCCCGATGCCGGCTATCTCCTCCAGTTCCTCCATAGAAGCCTCCAGAACGCCTCTTAGGGTCTTGAACCTCTCGATAGCTCCCTTAGCCTGCTGCTTGCAGTCCTTACGCGGTGAGCCCAGGGTTAACAGTAGCTCCACAATCTCGTAGTCCTGGAAACCGGTCAGGCCCCCCTGAAGAAACCTCTCCCGCAACCTTTTTCTGTGCCCCTGCGATGTATCTTTTGCCGGCATTTTTACTGTTTCCTCGTGCTACCGTGTTATCAAAGGCTTCCGAATGAGTCGGTTCTATCCGACCGGAGATCTTCACCGTCCACCCGATCCGTAGCTTGGCGACGGGAAGTGTTTACGGTACATTCTACATCTTTCGTTGGCGCAGGACCAGGCTACTATCCTGGTAAAGAAAACCATCCTCTTGGCTTTGATCGGGTACACCTCGGGGTGACCGCAGAAAGGACATAACGGCGTGCCTCTCGGCCCCCTGCCGTGTATACGGTATTCGTCTTCTCTCTTCGGCACCTTAGCCTCCATCGTCCCGGCAAGACCACTGCGTTTTCCCGTTAATCATTAATCGATGCCGCAAGCAGATAGCCCCCCTTTTGTTAGTAGTATACACCACGCACCTTCGTGCTTGCCAGACTGCCTTCTCATCATCAGAGTCCGGCGATATGATATAATATTATGATTATGACATAAGCTCGTTTGTACAGGCATGGTCAGCCTGTTAAGATGGAGTGATGAAGCATACCCCGGAAGAAAAACAAAGGTACGTTGACCAGTTAAGGGCTTCGATCGAGGAAGGGGAGCGGTTGGTGAAGGGCAGGGGGCAGTCAATGAGCCCCATCCTGATGGACGCCAGGGGCATTGACGGCCACCTGGTACTTCTGGAGAACGGCATCCGTATCAAGCGTAGCGACCCGATGGTCTTTCTGACTCAAGGGATCAAGGGGGACAAGGAAATACCTTTCTCCCAGATAGCATCAATACAGATCAGAAAGGCAGGGACCTTTGCCAACGGCTATATCCGGTTCTCTCTCATCGAGGGAGTGGCAACAGAGAGGCAAACAAACGATACCAGTCGGGAGGAGAATACGGTAACGTTCAAGGCTGCCCAGCAGTCAGCCTTCGAAGGCATCAAGACAGTAATCGAGGCGAAGGTGGCTGCTGCCAGAACGGCTGTTCCCAGAACGACTGCTCCCCACCTACTCCACGGGGCGGCGCCACAGACGTTTTCTTATATCGACGAGCTGGAGAAGCTGGCATCGCTTAAGGACAGGTGTATAATTAGCGAGGAAGAGTTCGCTGCCAAGAAGCGGCAGATACTGGGGATATAGAAAATATACGGCTATATTTTATTTAATCACCCTGATACTATCCTCACCGACCAGTTCTGACAGACTCGTAAGAAGCTCAGGGCAACAGTCGACCTTCAGGTTTGGCAGTTTAAGGGTCTTCACATTTTCCTCATTGGTAACATTAAGCCGGACCTCATCATTACCGGGAAACCCGCTCAGTGTGTCAACCAGTTCTTTTAAACGAGCGAGGTCCCCCGCTTTATCATCGGTTTGGGTAATACTGATTATCAGACGGCCCGTTACCGGTGCCGCCTGGGATAACGACGGCGCTTCCTCAGCCTCAGGAACATCCGACAGATCAACAGGGGCCGTCTCCGGCTGATAGTAGCGAACTGAATCACAGTTCAGACGTATCTGATCATCTTTTTGCCTTACCTTGCCTTCAACCAGCAGCATATTCCCCTCCTGCCACAGGTCCCTGGTATCGGCATACACTCTGGGCCAGACCATAACCTCGATTCTACCGTCAAGGTCTTCCAAGACCGCGCTGGCAAAGGGCTTGCCGTCTCTGGTGAGCAGATAGCGCACCGAGCCAACCATACCCGCCGCTACCACGTTTTGCCCTACCATACCGACATCAATCTGCCCGCATAGTGTGGCGTTGAACAAGGCCCCCTTCCTGATCAGTGCACTGAAGGGATGCTCAGAGAGATATACTCCCATAAGCTCCTTTTCCCAGGACAGCTTCTCCCTGACCGGGATGTCGTCGCCCTCCAGATCAAGGCCGGGCTTGGGAACCGGCATCGCTTCGCCCCACAAATCAAACATGGTGGACTGCCCCGTCGACCGCAGGCGCTGTTCCCGCTGTGCCAGAGAAAGGATGCCGTTGATATTCCCGAGCAGGCTGCCGCGACTGCCCAGACGGTCCAGAGCGCCGCTTTTGATCAGGCTCTCCAGTATCCGTTTATTGATGCCGCTCAAGTCGACACGGTGACAGAGGTCATCAATAGACCTGAAATCACCGCCCCGATCACGCTCGGCAATAATCGGCTCAACCGGTCCGAGCCCCACATTTTTGATGTCACTCAAGCCGAAGCGGATGGCTGAAGTACCATCGCCAATCTTCTCTATGGAGAAGCCCGCCCGGCTACGGTTTATATCAGGAGGCAGCACGGCAATACCCAGACGGCGGCATTCAGAGACGGCACTGGCCACCTTCTCGGACTGCCCGCTGTTGGCGATAAGGAAGGCGGTGATATACTCAGCCGGGTAATTCGCTTTGAGGTAGGCGGTTTGATAGGCAATCAGGGCGTAGCTGGTACTATGTGCCTTGTTGAAGGCATAGCCGGCGAAGGGTTCAATCAGCTTGAAGACTGTCTCGGCCAGTTCAGCAGAGAATCCTTTCTGCTCGGCCCGGGTAATGAAGTTGTGTCTCTCTTTTTTCATAACCTCAGGAATCTTCTTACCCATTGCCTTACGAAAAATATCAGCCTCGCCCAGGCTGTAGCCGGCGAATTCCCGTACGATGAAGAGCACCTGGTCCTGATAAACAATCACCCCGTAGGTCTCTTCAAGGATACTGGTCAGGGCGGGATGGGGATAGCGGATGGGTTCTATACCGTGTTTGGCTTTGATGAAGGTGGGAATATGCTCCATGGGCCCGGGGCGGTACAGTGCCACCATAGCGGAAATATCGCTGAAAGTAGTCGGCTTAAGCTCCCTGATGTAGCGACGCATGCCGCTGCCCTCCAGCTGGAAAACGCCGGCGGTCTCCCCGGAGGCGAGTAACTCAAAAGTCTTAGCGTCATCCATCGGGATATTACCCAGGTCGATATTCACGCCGCAGTTCTTACCGATAATATCCTTGGCAATACCCAGAATGGTAAGGTTGGCCAAGCCCAGAAAGTCCATTTTAAGCAGTCCGATATGGGCGATATCTCCCATACTGAACTGGGTCATCACCAGTTCCTGACCGTTACCCTTGCTTACCCGCTGTAGCGGGACGTACTTGGTGAGGGAATCCCTGGCGATTACGACGCCGGCGGCGTGAGTACTGGCATGGCGGGCGATACCCTCCACCCTGCTGGCTGAGTCAATCAGATTACGGACTACGGCATCCGCTTTGTAGGCGCTGCTAAGCTCGGCATTTTCCGCCATGGCCCGCGCCAGAGTCATACCCGGAGCGGGCGGCACCAGTCTGGCGACCCGATCAACATCACCGTAGGACATGGCCAGCGCCCGACCCACATCCCGGATGGCTGCCCTGGCGCCCAGCGTGCCGAAGGTGATAATCTGGGCCACGTGGTCCGTTCCGTATTTCTGCGAAACATAAGCAATAACCTCGTCACGGCGCCCATCCTCGAAGTCCAGGTCTATATCCGGCATCTCCTTACGCTCTACGTTAAGAAAGCGCTCGAAGACCAGCTTGTTCTCAATGGGGTCAATCCCGGTGATGCCCAGGCAGTAAAGAACAATACTAGCCGCCGCACTGCCTCTAACCCCGAACAGAATGCTCTGTTCTTTGGCAAAGGTGATGATATCCCAGACAACCAGGAAGTAGCTGGCGAACCGGGTCTTTTCGATTACCTCCAGCTCGTAGTCAAGCTGCTGCTTTACCTCTGCAGTCGGCCTGGGATAGCGCTCGGTGAAACCCTGCCGGCAGATATCGGCCAGAAACTGGTCGGCGGTCTGTCCCGGCGGCAGCCCTACCTCAGGAAGGTGCAGCCGGTCAAACTCAAGCTCCAGGTTGCACATCAGGGCGATAAGCCCGGTGTTTTCCACCGCCTCGGGGATGTCACGATAAAGCTCCGCCATCTCATCGGGACTCCTTAAGTAAAAGAAGTCGCCCGCCATCTTCATTCTCTTTTCATCATAGATGGAGGTGTTCCTGCCGATGCACATCAGAAGGTCATGGGTCGGCGCATCCTCACGGTTGATGTAATGGGTATCATTGGTGGCTACCAGCGGGATATCCAGCTCACGGCCCATTGCAATAAGGGACTGATTCACCCTCTCCAGTTCGATAATCGGGTGTCTCTGTATCTCCAGGTAGAAGTCGCCAAAGGTCTGCTTATACCACCTGGCAGCCTCTTTAGCTTTCTCAAGACAGCCTTCACTGACCAGGCGGGGAATCTCACCGGCCAGGCAAGCGGAGAGGGCGATCAGTCCCTGGTGATGCTGCTCAAGGAGTTTCTTGTCTACTCTGGGCCTGTAATAGAATCCCTCAAGGTGTGCCTTGGTGACGAGCTGTATCAGGTTCTGGTATCCCGTCCCGTCCTTAGCCAGCAGGACAAGGTGATAATAATCCTTATCCTGTACGCTGCGAGCAGAGCGTTCGCCGGGGGTTAGATAGACCTCACAGCCGATGATGGGCTTTATGCCGGCCGCTCTGGCGGTACGGTAGAACTCAATGGCACCGTACATAACCCCGTGGTCGGTTATCGCCAGGCTTGCCATTCCCAGCTCTTTAGCCCGCTGGACCAGCTGGGGAATACGGCACATACCGTCAAGCAGGCTGTATTCGGTATGGACATGGAGATGAGTAAACATGAGCACCCTTCTAGCTGTGGTACCTGTTTTCTGATAGAGTTTACCTGTAATTATAGCACAGGGGCTGGCTACCGGAGTATTCTTTGCTTTTGATTCTTAACCGTGTAAAATCTAGGTACCTGCGATTGGAGACAAAGGAAATTTGAGAGTTCTCGGTAATATCGCTAAGTGGCTGTTTATCTTCAGCCTACCCGCCTTGCTGATATCGGCGGCGGTTAATTTTGAATTCAACAGTCTCTGGCTGTATAGAAACGGCTTTGAGAAGTATAACGTAAGCAGAGCTACCGGCCTGGACAAAGCGGAGCTTGAGAAGGTAGCCAGCGGGCTGATTGGCTATTTTAACTCCGGTGACGAATATATCAGCCTGACCGTGGTCAAGAATGGGGAGCCCTTAGAGCTGTTCAACCAGCAGGAGGTGGTCCACCTTAAGGATGTCAAGGCACTGGTACAGATGAACCGCCGTCTCCTACTGGGGATGGCGGTCTATGTCGGGCTCTACGCCGGCATCTCTCTTTTCCGGCGCGGGAAGCAGTACCGACGCCGGCTGGCGCGGTCGGTGTTTATCGGCTCAATCATCACCCTGGGGATAATAATCGTCCTGGGAGCAGGTTCAATGCTGCTCGACTTCGACGAGTTATTCACCCGGTTCCACCTCGTTGCCTTCACCAACGATCTGTGGATGCTCGACCCGGCTACAGACTACCTGATAATGCTCTTCCCGGAGGGTTTCTGGTATGACTCGGCCGTGCTCCTGGGCCAGATAACCGCCGCTGCAGCAGGTACGCTATGCGTAATAAGCAGGCTGTATTTGAAAAGGGCAAAAAAGCAGCCGGATTAAGAGTGTTGTCTCAACCGGGTTAGCTCACCACTATCCGTAGGAGTTCAACAGGAGATGCCCTACCCCTTCACGATTAGTGATTACAGCTCTGACAGCTACTGGCATCACAGCCCGAACAGGAACTACCGCCAATAGAGGTGGTAACACCACCGGCATCTTTGGAGAAGGAGGCAAAGGCAGAGGGCACCCGCCCGGCACTATTCTGACAGCGAGGGCAGCAGGCCGTCTCGTCAGAATCGCTTACCTTACGGAGCAGTTCAAACTTCAACTTACAACCGGGGCAGAGATATTCATATAGCGGCATACACTTACTCACCCAGGATTAGTCTAATCTTTTTCTCTTTTGTCGTCAATGACTTTATGATGCGGTTTACTTGACGCTTCGGGAAGCAAAGCATTACCATAGATTGAATAGTTCTATGATAAGGAGGCGGTATAATGGTAATAGATATCTCCGACAAGAACTTTGAGAGCGAGGTGTTAAAATCAACTCTGCCGGTGCTGGTAGATCTATGGGCGCCCTGGTGCGGTCCCTGCCGTATGGTTAGCCCTGTTATTGATAAGCTAGCGGAAAAGTATGAAGGTAAGGTCAAGTTCTGCAAGTTGAACGTAGACGAAAACCAGCAGACGGCTGCCAAGTACAGCGTTATGTCCATCCCCACCCTGCTGTTCTTTAAGAATGGGGAGAGAGCGGATACGGTTGTCGGTGCGGTATCGGAGCAGGCCTTAAAGCCAAAGATTGACGCCCTTCTTTAGGCTGGCGGCAAGTGATCCAGGTGCGAGATACTGTTGAAGAGGTTCAGTATTGCCCCTCCGGGGCAGGTCTCCACTATGCTGAGAGAAGCCAGGCCAGGAATAAACTGGAACACGTGCCTCAACTCTATTCCCAGCAGCCGGCAGATGAGAGTGCGCAGCACTCCGCTATGAGTCACAACCAGTATGGCATCCTCTGCCTTATGCCTCTCCAGCCTCTCTATGAACTTTCCTACTCGCTTACCCAACTCGGCAAGCCCCTCGCCATCGGGAAACCTTAAGTCTGTATTTCTATCTTTCAAGTACCGGGAGCACTCAGGGTAAAGCTGGTCGATCTCTTCAAAAGTCAACCCCTCGACCTTACCGTAGTTAAACTCACGCAGTTCAGCACAGCTGGTGATATCCAGTTGATGCCTGGAGGCAATGGCCCGGGCGGTTACCAGCGCCCTCTTGAGGTCGCTGGAGTAGACAAAGTCAATCTTCTCCGGCGCCAGGCGATCACGCAGTCTCTCCGCCTGCTCCAGTCCCAGGGCACTCAGTTCGACATCGGTATGCCCCCAGAGCCGCAGGGAGCTCTTTAGCGCAGTCTCTCCGTGCCGAACCAGAAATAACGTGGACATAACTCCCCTTCCCTCAAGCTAATCGGATCCCGAACATAAACATTATAGCAATACTGGCTCATCGGAGCAAAGGAATAACGATTAGCCTATCTCTCAATCGGGCCTACCCGGGTTGTTTATGTCTATCCGCTTGCTCTTGGTGTATAATGAACCTGAGTATCAGGTAATAGACCCAGTCAGGTAAATGCGGTATGGAAATCATAGTAATTATTATTCTTTCGGTTGCCATTGCGGTTCTACTCGGGGTCTTTCTCCGCGACCGGTCCCGGGGACGGCAGGCACTGGAGGCACAGGGTGAGGCCCTGTCCAGGGTAGTGGACGAGAAACTGGAGGGTAACGTCAGAATCTTTGGCGATCTGCGGGAAAAATTAGGCGAACTGACACAGAGGACGAGAGACATCCAGGAGATTGGCCGGAACATCTCCAATCTACAGGAACTGTTACGAGCGCCGAAGTTCAGGGGCTGCTTTGGTGAGCTGCTGCTGGAGAGGTTATTAGCCGATGTTCTGCCCCAGGGTGCTTACTCTATCCAGCATAGATTTCTCGACGGGAGGACGGTGGATGCCGTGGTCAGGATCGGGCGCAATCTGATCCCGGTCGATTCGAAATTCCCCCTGGAAGATTTTGAGCGTATGGTCAGGGTGGAGACCGATGAAGAGAGAAAGGCCTTACGCCAGCAGTTCATCTACACCATCAGGAAACACGTCGATAACGTGAGCAAATATATACTTCCCGACGAAGGCACCTTCGACTTTGCCCTGATGTATATACCAGCCGAGAATGTCTATTATGAAGCGGTAATTCGCGGAACACAATCTGCTAAATGGAGCGACATATATTCATACTCTCTCAAGAAACGGGTGGTACCGGTATCGCCGAATAGTTTCTATGCCTACCTGCAGGTTATCGTCCTCGGGCTAAAGGGACTCCGCTTTGAGACGGCAGCACATGATATTCTGGGGTATATCGGCCGTCTGCAGAGTGACCTCAAGGACTTCGAGCAGGACTACGAGGTGATCGGGGGACATATCCACCACGCCGCCAGCAAGTACGATGCCGCCAGCAGAAAGCTGAACAGGTTCGAGGATAAGCTACGTCTAGCTGTGGAAAATCCGGCCGAAGAATTGCCCGGAGCATCCGTAGACAGGAGCGTTGATGAGGCAGGAGGACAATGAATCGGACAAAGGGCTTTGTTAATCTCAACAAATTCAAGTCGGGCCGGGCCATCAAAAAGTCCGACAAGACGTTATATAGTAAGAAGATGGGAACAGCTAAACAGAGGGGAGTGAAGGATTAATATGGATAAGGGACGTCGCCGTAACCTATTTATCTTGCTGGGGATTGCCATCGCGGCACTTAGCATTGGACTGGTCTTTTTCTTTACCAAACCAGGTTAAAACTGCCGGTATTATTGGCCCTGTAATTCGGTACACTCTTATCCATCGCCGGTCAACCCGGCTATTTTGTATGGTATGGCTGCTTGTTGCGCAGGTCAATCACGGCAGAGTCCCCGGGACGGAACCCAGTCTCATCTGTTGACGCCTCTTCCTGCCGATGTTACACTTTACTTGCTCTAAGTGAGGAGTAAGTAAATCCCGTGAAAAGAATCGGTATTCTCTGCCACCCGCTGAACAAAGCCGCCCGTCCCATGGCTGACGAACTGGAGAGTTTTCTCGGCGCCAGGGGCGTTTCTACGTGGGTATGTTCCGCCTGGGAAAGCGACGAGGCGAGAGCACAACTGGAGGATACCGATCTAATACTGACTGTCGGCGGCGACGGAACGATTCTACGGGCGGCCCAGGTGGTGATCTCAAACCCGATTCCGATTACCGGGGTGAACCTGGGTAAGCTTGGTTTTATGACTGAGCTCAGCGCTGCCGAGGCAAAAGATAAACTGGCGGCACTACTGGCGGGAGAGGGTTGGATAGACGAGCGGGCTATGCTTGAGGCAAAGCTGAAAACTCCCGACAGTAAGGGGGTCCAGGTGCTCTACGCCCTGAATGATATGGTAATGGCACGCGGCGAAGTAGCCCGTATGGTCCATATCGAGGCCGCCATTGACGGGAAGGAGCTTACTACCTATCGTGCTGACGGAGTTATTCTGGCCACCGCCACCGGCAGCACCGGCTATTCACTGTCGGCCGGAGGGCCTATCCTACATCCTCAGGCCAGGGAGTTCCTCCTGTTACCGATACTACCTCACCTGAGTCTTGCCTATACCCTGGTATTACCGTCCTCAGTATCAGTCAGGCTGCGCATTAATGCCGCTCATACTACTACGTTAAGTGTTGACGGCCATATAAACCTGTCACTCGCCAGCGGCACTACTCTGGAAGTGAAGCAGAGTAAAAAGAAGACGCGATTCTTGAGGATCCATCCCGATACGTCCTTCTATGGGTCTCTGGAGCAAAGACTAAAAGGAAAAAAGTAGGTGGTAAAGTGGTCAAGCTAGAAAGAGCCACGATTAGAGATGTCAGCCAGATACACCGGTTGGTTAACTTCTTCGCCAGTAGAGGGAAGATGCTGGCCCGCTCTTTAAGCGAGATATACGAAAACATCAGGGACTATCAGGTGGTCAGAGATGGGGAGCAGGTGATTGCCTGCGTGGCCCTGCACGTTATGTGGTCGGACCTGGCTGAGATCAAGTCACTGGCGGTCGCTGAGAGCAGCCAGAAACAGGGGATTGGCGAACGGATGATCCGGAGTTGTCTTGCAGAAGCACAAGGACTCGGCATAAGTACCGTTTTCTGCCTTACCTATAAACCGGAGTTGTTTGAGCGAGTGGGCTTTTCTCGAATAGACAAAATGGAGCTTCCTAACAAGGTCTGGACGGAATGCTACCGCTGCCCCAAGTTTCCCAATTGCGACGAAGTAGCCCTTACCTATCACACGGGGGCCAAGCTTGATTGAGGAAAGAACTCTATCCAGTCATCTCGTCTACGAAGGGCAGGCGCTTAGGCTGCGCATCGATGAGGTGGAGACAGCGGGCGGCCGAGAGTCCAGGCGAGAGATTGTTGAGCACGACGATTGTGTCGCTATTATCGCGGTTTCCGGCGATAGCATACTGCTGGTAAGGCAGTTCCGAAAACCGGTGGAACAGGAACTCCTGGAGATACCGGCCGGTGGCATTAACCCCGGTGAGAGCCCAGAGGAGGCCGTTAGCCGTGAGCTACGCGAGGAAACAGGCTACCTGCCTCAAAAAATGGAGCGGCTGGGAGGCTTCTATTCTGTACCCGGTTACGGTACGGAATACCTCTACCTTTATCTGGCAACCGACCTTACTCCCGGCCGTCTGTTTGCCGAGGACACCGAGAGCATCAGTGTGGTACGGGTGCCAGTCAGTCAGATTCTTGAGCTTATCACCTCGGGCAGCATCTGCGACGCGAAGAGCATCGCCGGGCTGCTCACCTTCCTGGAGTATCTCAAGAGAAGTAACGGCTAGCCGAGTTTATCGGCTAGCTTCCTGCCACCGATGAGGTGCATATGGAGATGGGGCACCAGCTGCCCGCCCCATTCGCCGTAGTTTATCACCAGGCGATATCCTTTTCCCGAGAGACCTTCACTTTTAGCCAGACGATTAGCCGCGCCAACCATACGCCCGATAAGGGACGACTCACCTTCGGATAGATGCGCCAGGGAAGGGATATGCCTCCTGGGTATGATAAGCAGGTGAGCCGGAGCCTGGGGGTTAATGTCACGGAAGGCGATTACTTCCTCATCCTGATAGAGGATTTCGGTAGCCACTCTGCCGGCCGCAATTTGACAAAAGATACAGTCCGTTTCCACCTTCTTGCTCATTTTAGATTAGATATCCCTTATTCTCCAGAGTTCTTCTCAACAACCCGCTCCAACGTTATCTTACCCGCTTTTCCCCCGGCAATCAACTCAGGCTCGGAATTGATACCTCCGCCGCCTTCAGCCTTTATCAAGACGAGGTCTCCAGGCCGAACTTCCTTTTCAGGAAGCGCAGTCCGGTGATGGGATAGAGCGCGGCTATCAGTACGTCGCCGATATCCTCGGTGAAATCTCTTACCATCTCTCTGGCTTTGTCCAGTTCGGGCTCAAGCATATCGGCAGCGCGGCAGGTAACCGGAGTCTTGCCCCGTTTATAGTGCTTCAGGACTATCTCCTGTACTTCAGGGTCAATGGGAGCCGGCGGTTTACCATACAGCCCGAAAACGTAGTCCTGTACCTGGGTCGATACCAGCTTGTATCTGCCGACAAGAACATTCTGGACAGCCTGTACCCCGATAATCTGGCTGGTAGGGGTTACCAGCGGCGGGTAGCCCAGCTCCTTACGCACCCGTGGGACCTCTTTGTATACTTCATCCAGCCTGTGCAGGACATTACCCTCGCGTAGCTGGGAAACCAGATTGGATATCATGCCACCGGGAATCTGGTGCATCAGCACGCCGGTATCAATAACCGATGTTTTTGTATTCCCCATGAAGTCCTGGTACTTGGGGGCTATCGACTCGATGTACTCCCCCAGTTTGAAAAGGTGGGTCAAGTCAAGACCGGTATCCCGGGGAGTCCCCTGCAGAGCAACCAGGATAGGTTCAACAGCCGGGTGAGAAGAGCGCAGGGCAAACGGAGCCAGGGCGGTATCGATAATGTCCACCCCGGCTTCGATGGCCTTCAGACAGCTCATCGAGGCCATACCGCTGGTGTAGTGGGTGTGAAGCTGTACCGGTACCTTTAATACTTTCTTCAGGGCTTTAACCAGCCTATAGGCATCATCAGGGGCGATAAGACCCGCCATATCCTTGATGCAGATGCTGTCAGCACCCATATCCTGCATGATGAGCGCCTTATTGACATAATAATCGAGATTGTAAACCGCCCCACCCATCTTACGCTCGGTAAGCGAATAGCATATCGAGAGCTGGGCATGCTTACCGCTCTCCTTAATCGCTTTAAGGCAAGTCTCGAAGTTGCGCTCATCATTCAGGGCATCAAAGACCCTGAAGATATCGATGCCCACCCGGGCAGCGTGATGGACAAAGGCGGTAACCACATCATCGGCATAGTTGCGGTAACCGACCAGGTTCTGTCCCCTGAGCAGCATTTGCAGCGGCGTATCCGGCATCAGATCCTTGAGGAGACGAGGCCTCTGCCAGGGGTCCTCGTTGAGAAACCTGGTAGCAACATCAAAGGTGGCACCACCCCAGACCTCCATCGAGTGGAAGCCGACCTTATTCATCTCCGCGGCGATATTCACCATATCCTCGGTCCGCATCCGGGTGGCTAACAGCGATTGATGTCCGTCACGGAAGGTAATATCGGTAATTTTCAGGGGATTCTTCATCATCTTCAATTTGAGCGCTCCGTTTATAGAGTGTTCAGTTTTACGACACCTATTATTATACAGGTTAGACTATTCTATGGAAAGTGGCTAAAATAGTGATAGAATGGGAGCGGAAGCAGGAACCGTACGGTCTTAAGCCGGGCTGGCTGCGGCACAGGCAATGGTATGTTTCTGCTATTATATTTATTCGGGGCGGTGTTAAATGACAACCAATTTTGTAGAGGTATATCTCGGTCTGGGCTCAAATATGGGCAACCGACAGGAAAACCTGGAGAAGGCTCTTGATTTTCTCGCGCAGAGGCTGCGGGTAGCCAGGGTCTCCTCCATGTATGATACTGAGCCGGTGGGTAACACCGATCAGCCCCGCTTTCTCAATCTGGCCTGCCGGGTCAATACCGTACTGGAACCGGCGGCACTGCTTGCTCTGGCCAAGGGGATCGAGAGCAAGATGGGCAGGGCGTTCGGCAAAGCCAATGGCCCCCGCCCCATTGATATCGACATCCTTGTTTATGGCGACCGGATTATGGATACCCCGGACCTGGTTATTCCCCACCCCAGGATGACGGAGAGGGCCTTCGTCCTGGTGCCTCTGGCAGAGATTGCCCCCGATTTAAGACACCCGTCAAACGGTAAGACGATCAGAGAGCTGTTGGGCGGGATAACCGAGATGCAGGGCGTACTTAAGTGGGAGAGCAGCTAAGGAGAGAGAATGTATCAGCTATCTGTCGAGCAGCATTTTGACGCCGCTCATCTCCTGCGGGGATATCATGGCAAGTGTGAGGCACTGCACGGACATCGCTTCCGGGCCGTAGTTAAGATCGAGGCCGCCGGGCTTGATGGAATAGGAATAGCCTACGATTTTGCCGAGCTGAAAAGGCATCTCAGAGATATTCTATCCCGGTTTGACCATACCTGCCTGAATGACGTACCCCCGTTCGATAAAATAAACCCGTCTTCGGAGAATATCGCCCGCACCATCTATGATGAGCTTAAGCCGAAGCTGTCGGGAACACCGGTCGTACTTGCCGCCGTCGAGGTATGGGAATCACCCGAGAGCAGGGTAGCCTACATACCCGATTAGGGGTGCTTATCCGGCGGTAGCAGGCTGGGGATTGTCTCCCGGATGGGGTAAAGCGCTTCGCATCTCCGGCAATATAGCGAGCCGGTCACTATTTCCTGCCCGTTCTCTTCCTCTACCTTGAGCCCAAGCTCCCCTTTACAGACCGGGCAGACCAGGATATCCATCAGCTCTTTCTTCATAAACGGATTATACCACAACGATCTTTAGCGCATACGGCATGGTATCGAAACATTTCTTAAGGATGAGATATAAGGCAAACTGCCTCACCGCTTGGTGTTTCAGGTGAAGCTGTTTGGTGAGCAGGTACGGGAAGAAGAAGCCGTACCGAATGTAGAAAAGACCCTTCTCGGCCTCTCCTTACCGCATCGGGGACACTTCACCTCGCTATCGCTATCGGCTATACTCCGCCGAAGCTCGAACCGGGCACCGCATCCGGTACATTCATATTCATAAACAGGCACAGCACAACCTCCGCTGCTCTTTCATCGCTCCCTCTTTCATTGTAAATACGGTTCCGGTATAATGCAAGCAAAACCGGACGGAAAGGAGGAGCAGGATGCCCTACTTGAGCCTGAACGACACCCGTTTGTACTACGAGGAGAAGGGGGAAGGACAACCGATTATCTTTATACACGGGGTATGGATGAGCGGCCGCTTCTTCAAGAAGCAGATACCCTACTTCGCCCGGCGCTACCGGGTAATCGTACCCGACCTGCGGTCACACGGACGCTCGGCACACGTCCATTTCGGTCATACCCTGCCCGGCTACGCCCGGGATATCCATGCCCTGATAGGTGAACTCGGCTTAAAGAACGTCGTGCTGATAGGCTGGTCGATGGGCGCCCTGGTTACCTGGGACTATTTCAAGCAGTTCGGCAGCGAGAATGTTACCGCTACCGTTATCATCGATCAGTCTGCCTGTGATTTAACAGCGCCCGATTGGACTATGGGGCTTTTTGACCTCGCGGAGCTCCGCCGGACGATGGCTGCCGTCCAGACAGACCGGGAAACGGTTGTACGCGATTTCATCCCTTCGATGTTCAAGGATAAGCCGGCCGAGGAAGAAGCCGGCTGGATATTCGATGAAATCACCCGGCTGCCCGAGTCTGTTGCCGGTGCTATCCTCTTCGATCAGACCTTACAGGACTACCGGCCGGTACTCTCGAGCGTAAACGTCCCGACGCTGCTTTGCTTCGGCAGGGACGAAAAGCTTTACCCGGTCGCCGCCGGGGAGTACCTTTGCCGGAACCTGCCCGATGCCCGGCTCGTAGTCTTCGAGGAGAGCGGCCACTGCCCGTTTCTTGAAGAACCGGAGCGTTTCAACCGGGAGGTGGACCGGTTCATCCGATCACTGCGCTGAACAACCGGAGGAAGGAGGAAACATGTCCGATAAATCCGTTATAGGTAAGCTGGTAGGAAGTATCGCGGCCTGCTATGGCGCCGGGGCAATCGGGTCGGCCTTCACGACGTCCCAGATTCCCACCTGGTACGCAACCCTGGCGAAGCCGTCTTTCACCCCTCCCGATGCCGTATTCATGCCGGTCTGGCTGACCCTTTACGCCCTGATGGGAATAGCAGTATTCCTGATATGGCGCAAAGGGCTGCAGACCGATGGAGTGAAGCCGGCATTCATACTATTCTGGGTGCAGTTGGTCCTTAATGCTCTATGGTCGGTAGTATTCTTCGGCTATGAATCCCCTACCGGCGGCTTCGCCATAATACTGGCACTAGGAGTCATACTTCTGATTACTACCATCAAGTTTTTCAAGATATCGAAGGCTGCGGGTGGCCTTCTCGTACCTTACCTGTCCTGGATAGGTATTGCCACTTCGTTAAACGGCGGGATCATGATGCTCAATCCCTAGAATTCCTATGCACTCATTTAAAGACTATCCCTTGACAAAATGAACATTTAAGATGTACGATAGCACATAAATAATGTTCATGGTATCAGAGAATGCTTGAATACATAATTACCTCTAAAGCCAAGAGGAACCTGTTAAAGTTATTTCTTACCAATCCGGACACTGAGTTCTACGTCAGGGACATCTCAAGACGTACAGGCGAGCCGTTGAACGCTGTGCGACGGGAACTAGGATATCTGGAGAAAGCCGGCCTTGTTCGTTCAAGGAATGCGGGTAATCTCAGATACTACGCAGTGGTTAAGGAGTTTCCTCTCTACCAGGAATTGAAGAAAATAATCTATGCTACTGTTGGGCTTGGGGATTTCTTAACAGATAAATTACGCCAGACCAATCGAATAGAATTAGCTTTCATTTACGGTTCGATAGCCCGGGACGAAGAGACGGCCAAAAGCGACGTCGATCTTTTTGTTGTTGGCGAAATAGAAGAGGAGGAACTTCATTCGCTCGTTTATGAAGCACAAAAAGAAGTTAGACGAGAGATTAACTACACCCTCATGAGTAAAGACGAGTTTATTAAAAGACTGAAAAAAGGGGACTCGTTCGTTAAACGTGTTATGGATGAAAGAAAATTAGTGTTGAAGGGGAATCCAGATGTCTATTGAGCATATGGTACAAGAAGGGTGTATCCATCCATTCAAGGCGACCAGAGCAGAGATAACAAAGGTCATGGACCTTGCCAGACGTGATCTTGCTGAAGCCGAGAAAATCAAAGGCATCAGCCTGGATTGGACCTACTCTATCGCATACAATGCCGTACTCCAGGCTTGTAGAGCTTTAATGTTTCATATGGGATATCGCCCTGCAAGTTTTGAAGCCCACAAGTCTACTTTCGAGTTTATGCAACTGGTTGTCGAAGAACAATTAAAACCCACGATAGATTATTTTGACCGAGCCCGTCAGAAACGGCACCGGGTTACCTACGAAGCTGTTGGGCTTGTATCTGAAAAAGAGACCGAGCAGATGTTAAAGAAGGCAAAGGAATTTCTTGAATATATTGAGAGTAAACTAAAGAGGAAATAACAGTTAATACCTCTCGTGCCAAGAAGCTCGGCAGGGATGTGTATCAAAAAAATTGGTAGCGGGGGTCGGATTCGAACCGACGACCTTCGGGTTATGAGCCCGACGAGCTTCCACTGCTCCACCCCGCGTTATACTTCAAGTATAGACTCCGGCGGGGCGGAGTGTCAAACCCTAGCCTCCTCTTAATCCCGTATGCTATGCCGTTTCCTTGTTCAGGTTAGCCAGGAACTCGGCATTGGTCTTCGTCTTGCGCAGGCGGTCGAGGACCCGCTCCGTAGTCTCGGTAAAGTTGATCGAATCGGTGGCAACCATAGACATCATACGCCGCAGCAGCCAGATCTGCTTCAAGTCGCTCTCATTGAGAAGCAGCTCCTCCCGCCTGGTACCGCTGCGCTGGATATCGATCGCCGGAAAGATCCGGCGCTCCGCCAGCCGGCGGTCGAGGTGGAGCTCCATATTACCGGTCCCCTTAAACTCCTCATAGATGAGGTCGTCCATACGGCTGCCGGTGTCAACGAGGCAGGTGGCGATAATGGTCAGACTACCGCCCTCATCCATATTGCGGGCGGCACCGAAGAATCGCTTAGCCGGGTGCAGGGCCGCCGGATCGATACCGCCGGACAGGGTGCGGCCGCTGGAAGGCATCACCAGGTTATACGACCGGGTGAGACGGGTGATGCCGTCAAGGAGGATGAATACATCCTTACCGCTTTCCACCAACCGTTTGGCTCTCTCCAGCGCCAGCTCGGCGACGCGGGTGTGGTTTTCTACCGGCTCGTCGAAGGTGGCACTGATCACGTCGCCCCTGACCGAGCGTTTGATATCGGTGACCTCTTCCGGCCGCTCCCCGATAAGGCAGACCATAAGGTGAATATCGTGGTAGTTGGTGGTGGCGGCGTTGGCAATGGACTTTAGCAGCAGCGTCTTACCCGCTTTGGGCGGTGACACAATCAAGCCCCGCTGTCCCCGGCCGATCGGGGCAATGAGGTTGATCAAGCGGCTGGACAGGTTATCGGACGTCGTTTCCAGATTGATTATTTTATCGGGAAAGGTAGGAGTAAGCGCTTTGAAATGGGGGCGATTTTTCAAAAGCTCAGGATTGATATCGTTAATTGCCTCTACCCGGAGCAGGCTTCGGTACTTCTCACTGCTCTTGGGTGTCCTGACCTGACCGGTGACCATATCGCCGGTGCGTAAACGGAAGCGGCGTATTTGCGACTGGGATACGTAGATATCATCCGAGCTGGGCAGCAGTGAGCTCTGTCTTAAGAAACCGTAGCCATCGTTCATAATCTCCAGGATACCGCCGCAGAAGATGTTACCCTGCTGTTCGGTATGCTCCTGCAGGATGCGCATGATGATGTCCTGCTTCTTCAAGTTGGTGCAGCTGGAAAGCCCCATCTCCTTAGCCAGCTCGACCAGCTCATCCTTGCTCTTGTCTTCTAAATCGGCAATGTTCATATTTTAACCTTCCCCCTTGGTTCTTATTTGGTACTCCCTCTCTTGATATTACCTTGGCGAGAGGTACAATTCCGGAGGGGAGACTTTGTTCTGGTTAATGCTCTCGGGTTATCCCGTTACCAGTTCTTTCTTATTAAGACTATTCTCACAGGGTGCCCGGGCAGACTGCTAAACATCCCCGCTTTGTAGTTGCACACCCAGGCCCTGTCATCCCGTCTTGCTTACTGTGATACACGCCGCCAGTCGGCAAGAAAGCGGGCAACCCCTATGTCGGTAAGCGGGTGGCGTATCATCTGCATCAGCACGCTGTAGGGCACAGTAGCAATATCAGCCCCCGCCTCGGCTGCTGCCAGACAGTGTTGGGGATGGCGTATGCTGGCCGCGATTACCCTGGTAGTGAAATTATATTTTCTAAACACACCGACGATGTCTTTGACCAGTTGCATACCGTCATGACCGGCGTCGTCGATCCTGCCGACGAACGGGCTGACATAGGCAGCGCCGGCCAGTGCTCCGAGCAGAGCCTGGTTCAATGAAAAGCACAGGGTCATGTTTACCGCTATATTTTCCTTGCTCAGGGCAGATATCGCCTGAAGGCCGTCGGCGGTAGCCGGTATCTTAATGGTCACGTTCGGCGCCCAGGAGGCCTTGACCCGGGCCTCTTTGACCATCGACTCGCTGTCCTCGGCCAGCACCTCAACGGAAACCGAGCCGGGTATTATCGAGCAGATGGTCCTGGTTACCGTTTCATAGTCCGAGGTCTTTTCATTGGACACCAGGGTGGGGTTGGTGGTAACACCACTAATAACGCCAAGCTTAGCAGCCTGCCGTATCTGGTCAATATTAGCGGTGTCCAAAAATATCTGCATATATTATCCTGCTTTAAACTATCTAAATACTAGGAGGAGAGGGGTAGCGATGGTTGCGCCCCCTCCCGCAGTGTTTCTCTGGCAGCCCCGATGAAACCGAGGAAGAGGGGATGGGGACGGCCGGGGCGGGACTTGAACTCGGGATGGAACTGGCAGCCTACCATCCAGGGATGGTCGGACAGCTCACAGATTTCTACCAGTCTGCCGTCGGGGGAGAGACCGGAGTAGACCATACCCGCCTCTTCGAGACGGTCGCGGAATTGATTATTGAATTCGTAGCGGTGCCGGTGACGCTCGTTAACCAGACTCTCTTTATAGACACCGGCGGCCAGGCTGCCATCGACCAGCTGGCAGGGATAGTCCCCCAGGCGCATGGTGCCCCCCTTATTCTCTATCGTTTTTTGCTCGGGGAGCAGATCAATAACCGGGTAAGCGGTAGAGGCGCAGAATTCAGTAGAGTTGGGTTCGTTTAACCCCAGTACATGGCAGGCAAACTCGATCACCATAACCTGCATCCCCAAACACAACCCCAGGTAGGGAATTCCATTCTGCCGGGCGTAGCCGGCTGCTTTTACCATGCCTTCTATTCCTCTAATGCCGAAACCACCGGGGACGATAATACCCTGGGCCGACTGGAGTACGGCATCGCTGCCGCCGCCTTCCAGATCCTCCGAGCGGACCCAGATCAGGTTGATACACCTGTCATGGTGGAGGGCAGCATGGCAGAGCGCTTCACGAACCGAGAAATAAGCATCCTGCAACTCCACATATTTGCCCACCAGAGCAATATTGACCGGCTCAAGAGGCTCCTTAATCCGGCCTACCAGCTCCCGCCATTGCTTTAAATCTGTCTTGCTGGTCTTCAGGCCAAGCTTATCAATAACCAGTCGCCCCATACCTTCCTCTTCAAGGACCATCGGAACTTCGTAGATGGTGTCTACTGTAGGCAGAGGAATGACCGCCTGCCGTTCCACATCGCAGAACAGGGATATTTTGTCCCTTATCGCTTCAGAGATAGGGTAATCGCTGCGGCATACGATAATGTCAGGCTGGATGCCGATGCGGCGCAGCTCGTTAACGCTGTGCTGGGTTGGTTTCGTCTTTAACTCCTTGGTGGAGGTAAGGTAGGGCAGAAAAGTAACGTGAATATAGAGCACATTATCCCGCCCGACATCATTCCTCATTTGCCTGATGGCTTCCAGAAAGGGCTGCCCTTCAATATCACCTACCGTACCGCCGACCTCAATAATAAGCACCTCGGCCTGGGATTTTGCGGCCAGTCTCCGGAACCGTTCCTTAATCTCGCCGGTAACGTGAGGGACTACCTGGATGGTGCCGCCCAGGAAATCACCACGCCTCTCCTTATCGATGACCGAGCTGTAGATCTGACCCGAGGTCACATTGGATTCGGCGGTAAGATTAACATCAATGAAGCGCTCGTAGTTACCCAGGTCAAGGTCAGTCTCGGCGCCGTCTTGGGTAACGAACACTTCACCATGCTGATAGGGAGACATAGTTCCCGGGTCGACGTTGAGATACGGGTCCAGCTTCTGCACCGACACACTGATCTGATGGCTCTTTAGAATGGTGCCGATGGAAGCGACGGTGATACCCTTGCCGACCGAACTAACTACTCCACCGGTAACAAAGATGTATTTTGGCATATGGGAGAACCAAACTATAAAAACTAAAGAAAGTCAAATATTTCTGCGGGAACTGGTCAGGATTTCAACCGGTAACTTCACGACGGGGGTTATTCAGTGGAAGCTTAGAAGCTCGATATAACAACCCCTTTGCTTATAACTATAAGCTGAGAGGTGCCGCTTGTCAAGTATATTCTGCCGCCGCCTTCCGGTAAACAGCTCCTCTTAATCCTTTCGGGCATGCCGGCCCCCGCTCAGTATGCGATTCAGCTCTTGCTTCAGCAGTTTGATATCAAAAGGCTTGGTGATATAAGGGATCTTATTCTCCTTAAGAAACTTGCTGGTGCCCGCCCCGGCAACATCTCCGGTGATAATGACGACCCTCCTGGTTAAAGAGGGGGCAATCTCCTTGATGCGCTGATATAACTCGATACCACCCATATCAGGCAGCTTGACATCCAGCAGGATAATACTGTACCTCCGGCCCTTGATCATCTCAAGAGCATCGCTGCTATTATCGACGGTTTCTACCTGGTGTCCTTCGGATGCCAGAAGCCGGCTGAGGAACTCGAGAATGGTCGGCTCATCGTCCACTATCAGTATTCTGGCCCCGGCTACCTTAACAGGTTCCCCGGTCGGCGTATCCGCCTCCTCTCTCTCTTCGACGACGACGGGCAGTTCTACGACAAAGGTAGCCCCTTTCACCGGCTCGCTTTCAGCATATATCCTGCCCTGGTGCTCGGCAATAATACCATGGCAGAGGCTCAAGCCAAGGCCGGTCCCCTCACCGACCGGCTTGGTGGTAAAGAAGGGGTCGAATATCTTATCCATGTTCTCCCTGGCTATGCCGGGCCCGTCATCCCGGAAGGATATCCGTATTATGTCAGCTATCCGCTCTGTTTTGACGGTGAAGTTGCCCTTACCATGGGCCTTCTTCATCTCGGCTTCACCGTTGACGATGATATTCATAAAGACCTGCTGGAGCTGACCGGCGTCAGCCATCGTCCGGGGCAGGTCGGGATCAAGTACGGCGTCGACCATGATATTGCTCGTCTCCAGTGCGTAGGACCTCAAAGCCAGAGTATCCGCTACGATCTGGTTGATATCGGTATACGTCCGCTCCGGCTTGCGCTGGCGGGCAAAGGTGAGCAATCCCTTGACAATACCGGCCACCCGCTTCGAACCGTCATGGATAACCTCCAGGTCTTTCCTGATGTCCCCGGGAATATCCTTGGTCATCATCAGCTCGGAAAACCCGATAACGCCGGTCAAGGGGTTGTTTATCTCGTGGGCAATGCCGGAAGCCATCTCGCCGATGGAAGCCAGACGGTCGGACAACTGTGCCTTCCGCTCCAGCTCCTTTTTCTCCAGTTCAGCCCGCCTACGCTCGGTAACATCCCGAAACACGCCGATGGTCGATACGGTGCCATCGTTATTGGACAAGGGAGCAGCGACAACGTCAAACTCCCTGTCCCCGACATTGATTGCGTAGCGTGATACAGATTCATCGGCATAATTATCCGGCCGGGTGACAGAATTCGATGGTTCCGCCCCTTTTCCAATAACAGCAGGGAACGATTCGATAATACCGGCACCCAGGTTCTTCACCGCAGCCATATTGGCAAACTCTACTATATTGTCCATGCTCTTGATGATGACACAGTCATCCATGCCGTTCAGCCATGTCTCCAGATTCTTCCTGGCAATCAAGGCATCCCGGTATAGCCTTGAGTTCTCCAGGCCTACTGAAACCTGGCGGGATACGGTGGAGAGTAGAAGATTATCATCAAGGAAATAGGGCTGCTGGCTCAGCTTTTCTCCCAGAACAAGCAGGCCGGTCAATTCACCCCTGCGACCCTTGATCGGGACGTATAGCTCGGGCTTCAATCTGGCCAGATTATGTTTTTCTGCTCGGGCAATACTCTGTAGCTCCGGTACAACATCGAAATCTCTCGCGCTGATAGTCTCGTCGTGCGACTGGAACCACCTGACAAGGATACTCCTCCCCCTTACTATTGTCCCGGATTGAGGATTGTCCAACCCCACGCTGGATGCTATGACCAGTCCGCCGCCGTCCTCTGCGGCCAGCAGCAGGCTGGTATTCCTGAGATGCAACGCGCCGTTAATCAGCTTTACGAATGTGCCGCTCAACTCCCTGAAGTTGGTAATGTCCTGACACTTCCTGCTGAACTGCTCCAGCTCCTTAAGGTAATCATACCTGCCCCGGTAGAATACCCTATCCGCCCACTGTTGCCCACGGACGTATAGTGGGTGAAGGGCAACCGCCATGGGGATTATGATCAGAACGTACTGCCACCAATGCTCAAAACGGGTGTGCAATACCTGGGTCAAGACGAAGACCACAGTAACATAAGGTACGGCCACCATAAAACTAACCAGCAGGTAATATACCCCCTTTCTGATGACAAGACGGATATCCAGCAGGTGGTATTTGACAATAGCTACCGTGCAGATTATGCAGAAGGTGAGCCCAGACCAGATTGCTACGGGGGGTAACGGAGAGAAACCATCGATTAGTGCACCCACGATCAGGATTATGGTCGCTATTATTAGATATAATGAACGATTTCTTTCCTCAGCGGATAGGAATGCTTTATGGTATTTTGCCAAGTTTATGATTCCCTGAACCGAAAGGAAAACAATAATGATAGCCAACACTAATGCCACAGGCCCTGATACCGGCGCGTAGCCATAATACTCCAAGGTCATTCGCTCTACGATCAGGTTGCTCGGTCCGAGAATGGCTGCCAGTACCAGCATTGCATAGGCAAAGTAAAGGATACCTCTGTTACCCTTGTTGTTGGTGTAGCTAAGGGTGAAGTGATAGAAGAAGGCGAAGATAGCGTAGGTGGTACCGAAGCTTGCTCTGTCCCAAGGAAGTGCCTGATATACATTAGCGCTGGAACGCATACCAAAGATCAGAAAGCCGCCCATGGATACACTGGCCAGGAGCAAGCAAAAAATCGTTCTTGCAAAGCTCTTCTTAGCCTTGTTAAGTATCACCCCCAGCAGAACAAGCGCGGTGATAAAGACAATCAGTGGAGGTAGTAGATAAGAAGGGTTTACTAGCGGATTCATCATTTGTCGGCCTTGCTTAATTGAAGTAGCTGTTCCACATCCGGCTTGGGCGGGTTAATGTGTCGCGGCTTCAGATGAGCCAAATCGAGCCCCTCCTTCCTTTTTTCAATCGTATATCTTTCGAAAGTACCGGGAGAGAGCATGGTTACTCTTATCGGCTGCAGGCCCAGGTATGACTCAATATCCCGGTAGTCCGGGTCGCCTGCTTTCAACCGCTCATGGATTATACCGGCAACCTCATTTGCCTCCCTTGCTTCTTTAAGTTCGATATAGATACGAACGAAGGTCTTGCTGCCATCATACTCCTTACAGGCTGACCAGTCGGTATATTTGATTCCGGTGCTGGAGATAGCCTGCCAGATTGTCTTTTCATCCAATTCAGATAGGCTAGCGAGGTTAATGGTCTCACCAACTCTGCGTTGAAAGGCCATCTGAGGGAGGTTGACTCCGGTTTCATCATCCTTAAGGGCAGTGATTTTGATCAGGTCGTTCGTCCTGTATCTGAGAAGGGGCATACCATATAGCTGGGTAATAACCACCTCATATAATTTTCCCTCGACGACCTCATTTAGCAGCACTGTATCGGGCTGGCAGTTATTCTCTTTCTCACAACCTGCTTGCTCGGATTGCGGAATAAATTCCAGAAATACGCTATCCGGTATAAACGTCATCGTCTTCCTGTTCCATGCCTGCATGGCAATGAAACCGGCATCGCTGGATGAGTAGAATTGATACGGTTGATGCCCCCAGTAGTAGGCTATCTCGTCTTTATAGATTTCGCTGTCCATTCCGCTGGAGATAATACCTTCCACCGGCCACAGGTCTTTTGGTAAAATGGGTCTTTGTCCCTTTTTGGCACGCAGGCTGGCTCTCAATAGACGGAAGATTATTCTCGGATTCAACATATAAGGGGACAGTTTAACTCCTCTGGCCTCTTTGGTGAATAACTCCCCCATTTTTACCAGAATACTGCTTGTAGCAGCAGCAACATCTGCACCTTCTCGGAGTGCTATTTGCATTGCCCTCTGTACCCTCTCCTCAAAATCCAGTTTTTCCCCTTCTTCTATAGAGGGAATAATCTGACAGGAAATACGTTCTGCTAAAGAGTAGAGTAGCCAGCCCGAGGCGTATGGTCGTGGCGGTATTATGGAAAGAACGCGGAAACCCGGCTGGATATTTACTTGACCCTTGTCATCAGTTACGGAAAGAATAAAGCATCCTATCAAATTTTTGACAACCTTCTCCATGAATTCCGTACTATGAGGTATCCACTTGAAGTAACCTCCTCGACCTGAAGAGTGACACCACAAACATGGTTTTTCAGCGAGGGCATCCTCCTGCTTTTCACCCAGGTAAGATCTATAGTCTTCATAGCTGGTCAACGGTACGGTGCGGCGGAATTCCTGCACGCTGCCAGGTTTCCGGTCGCCCATAATCTTCCTACCCAGAGTGCTATCGGCTATTCGCTCGATCTCATCCATAATAAGCTCTCTCTGGATATTCATGAACTCATCCACCGATAGATCGAGGAAACCGCAGTACCTCTGCCACAACTTATCTTCGGTCATGTTCTTGAAATAATAGTCCTCAGGAAGCATTCAATTTTCTCCTTCATTCGCTCTCTTTCCGAAAGCTATCAGATCCTGATAGCTGGAGTATTCCTCTATCTGAAAATCTCCTCCTGCCAGCCTGCCTATCATTGCCCGCAGTTCGTGACCCGAATAGAAGCTCCTTCCGGGGCGGGCAAGAAGGGGCAGGTAGACCAGTCCGGTGAACATCTGGGCAACCAGACCCCAGAAGGCTCTGAAGGGATGCTTGCCCGAATCGAGGTTATCGCGGATAATGTCTCGCAACATGCTGCGCCCCAATTTTTCCTCCCTGTCCGACGGATAGGTTATCACGAATTTCCCGCCGTTCTTCAGTACCCGTATGATTTCCCGGGTCGCCTTTTCCTGGTCCCGATTATCGCCTACGAAGTCCATAACGTGAATACATAGTACCTTGTCGAAACTTTCCGGAGCAAAATCCAGATTCCGTGCATCCATCAATCGCACATCAATATTCTTGCTCAGCTTCTCCGCTTTCCGGACTGCCCTTTTCAGCGCGGTTTTCGAGTAGTCTATACCGGTCAGTTCGACACTCATATTTGCTCCCAGGATACGGGGGATCTCGTTTCCGGTGCCAAGACCGACACAGAGTACCCGGTCGCCTTCTGCCAACTCGAGCTCAGCTACACACCTGGTCTGCAGCTTCCGGAAACGGCTCAGCCGTGCCGTGGTGAAATCGTAAACCACATTGTAGGCACAATCAAAATAGGCTTGAACCAGTCTCTCGGCAAATCTCACTTTAGTTCCGCCATGGTATCAAATTCCCTTAATGGCACTGGCTAACACTTTAATAAACCGGTCCGCCACCATGCTCTCTCGTAACCGGTTGTACCCCCTGTCAACCGTCCGGGCCGGATGCGTCTATAATTTATACCATATTCTCTGGCAAATAGGCAGGCATTTTTCTAAATATTTTCTAAACGCTACGGCTAGGAAGCAAAGGGATGCATCCATTCCCCTGCCCACACACCGGTATTAGATTAAAGCTGATCCGGTTAATATCTATCATTGCCCTATTTGCTCCGGCCCCGGCCTGTGCTATGATTACCGATATGGAGATTGATATCCTGGTTGATGAGGGACTTGCCGGATGCCCGGATGCACTCTGGCTCAAGGAGGTAGCCGGTCGGGTCCTTACTGCCCAGGGTATCGACTCTCAAGCCGAGCTCGGGCTGTTTATTACCAGCCAGGAAAGGATACGGGAGCTAAACCGGAGCTATCTGGGCAAGGACAGGCCTACCGATGTGATAGCCTTCCATATGCTGTCCGGCGGAGAGGAGAGTAACTTCGTTCTGCCGCCTGACGGAGTGTTACACCTCGGTGAGGTCGTCATTTCCTACCCCCAGGCGGTAATACAGGCCGAGCAGCAGGGCCATTCCATAATGAAAGAGGTGGCTATTCTTATTATTCACGGTATACTCCATCTCCTGGGCTATCAGGATGAAGAGCCGGAGCTTAAGCTCCGGATGGCAGGCAGAGAGGCGGAGATACTAGGTCTGATCGAGGACATACTGAAACAAGCGGAGGCACCGTAAAGGTGAAGGTCCTTGGTATCAGCGGCAGCCCGCGGCGGGGTGGTAACACCGACCTTCTTCTTGGAGAGGTTATGAAGGGTGCTGCCAGCCGGGGTGCCGAGGTCAAAACCATTATCCTTAATGAACTCGATATTAACCCCTGCCAGCACTGTGATGCCTGCTACAGGGCAGGTAGATGCACCATAAACGACGACATGCAGACGGTCTATCGCGAGCTCGAAGAGGCAGACCGGGTAGTCCTGGCCTCACCCGTCCACTTCCTGGGCCCGACAGTCCAGATGAAGGCGATGATCGACCGCTGTCAGGCACTCTGGGCAAGGAAGTACATACTTAAGATACCACCGCTAGGCGACCGGCGAGAGAGAAAGGGACTGTTCGTTTCCGCCGGCGCCCTGAAAATGGCTAACCTCTTCGAGCCGTCTCTGGCGATAGTAAAGGCCTTGTTTACCGTCCTGGACATCACCTATGCCGGCGAGTTGGTGTTTCGCGGTATAGATGAGAAGGGCATTATCACCAAGCACCCTGATGCCCTGCGCCGGGCTTTCCTCGCCGGGCAAGAACTGGCCGACAATTGACCGGCTTCAGCGACCTGCCCGACGCCGTCTGAGCACCAGCGGTACAACTATACCAACGGCTACAGCAGCGATAATCCCGCCGACCAGTGTCGGGCTGGTCTTCCCCTGTGACAGCGAAGGCTCGGCAGGGGGAGCCTCCGGCGGCTCCGCCGGTGGTGCTGCCGGGGCAGTGCCCCGAACCTCAAAAGTACCCGTTAGCCCGTTGACATCTACAATATAGGTCCCGGGAGTATCCTGACTGGTAGTGAAGGTTACCGGCAGGCTGTTGCCGGCAGCCAGAGGTATGTATCCGGTGGCTTCCGCAGCGCCGTTTATCTTCAACACCAAGATGTAGGTATCTTCAATTTCACCGTTATTGGTTACCAGGACGCTGATGGTTATCTCCTCGCCGGTATCTGCTTCCCGGGGCGTTATCACCAGGTCGGTTACGGCTAAGACCTCCGGACCGGGGGATGGCGCCGGGGCCGGAGAAGCGGGAACCAGGACAGCAAAAGCACTGAAGTGACTCAGGGATGCAGAAATAGTATTGGTAACGGAGTCAACGGTACTGTCTTCGAGTATTACCCACTCGCCTCCTGGCTCATAACGTTCAGCAATCACCAGGTCATCTTCGCCAACACCTCCGGGCAGTAAAGAGTCATCATAGCCCAGGATAATGTTTATCGCCGGATGGAAGGTAGCACCATCAGGGCCCAGGTCATAAACAAGACCGATGATACTGTAGTCTTCCGGAGGAGCAGGCTGCTCTTCCGGAGCAATCATGGTAAGTTCGCGGAGCGGTTCACCATACTTATCAAGGCACAGTGTGTCTTGCTCGATGCTAAGCCGGCACCGGCCATCTTCGGATTGAAAGACAAAATCACCGATGCAAATACCATCCGAATCGGTGTAATCGGACAAGTCAATAGAGGGATCGACTATTATCTCTTCTTCCTCCGGCACATAGCTCACCGAGTCCATTTCCTGCGACGAGGGTAGATACTTGCTCACCGGGATGGAAAAAGTCATCGAGGATGTTGTGACAACAGCCCTGGACTCGATAAGCTCGCCGATTATATCATAGGTACCGGGCTGGCACCCCGCAGGGAACTGGAGGGGAACCACCATGCTCTCCCGGGCGATTCCGCCCACCTGGTTGGGAAACGGTTCGATATTTAACTTAACGCTTGACTCGAGTGTTACCCGGTCACCGCTACTCCGGTGTTCCGCGACAATACGGGACTTAATGTACCCGCTGCTTACCGACAGGGGTAGGTCCCGCTTACAGGTCGCCGTACCGATAAGCGTGGCGTAGAAGGTATCGCTACCTTCAATTACATAATCGCTGAATAGGGTATCATAGTCGATGGTGAAATAATCATAAACACTCAAGGCAAGAGCCGGCCTGGCGCCGGCGAAAACCGGAAACAGGGCCAGAATAACTATCACCAGCAAGCGCCAGATGGCTGTCCTTCCGTACTGCAGTGGTCTCATCTTCCCGATTATCTCTATTCCTATACTGTCGGCCCCGGGGATAAATCCGGGATGGATGTAGCAGCTAATCTACCCGTCAGTCCCTTCTTGACCGCCATCTGAGTGTCAGCGGAATAGCTACCGCCGCTGCCACGGCACCTATGATCACAAAAATGGGCCACTGTCTGGTCTTACCCTCTGGCTCCGGTTCTACCGGCTCCGAAGGTGGCGGAGCCGGGGTTTCTTCCTCTACCACGGTGAACGAGCCGGTAATACCGTTGACATCCACCAGGTATGAGCCGGCCTCGTCCCTGGCCGCGGTAAAGGTAACCGTTTCACTGGAACCTGCGGAAAGGGTTATTTCTTGAGCTGTTTCAAACTGTCCGTTTATCTCGAGGGTCACGGTATAGCTGCCCGCCGTCTCACCGATATTGTTCACCCGGATACTGATGTTTACCGTTTCACCGGCACCTACCTCCGGCGGCGAGACAATCAGCGAGCCGATGGTAAAAACCGCCGGTAGGGGTAGTGGTGGAGGCGGAGCAGCGAAAGCAATAATGGCAAAGGTGGCCAAGTGGCCGATATAGGCAGTAATGATATTTGCCCGCGGGTCAATCACCGCCGGTATTACCACCCATTCAGCGGCATCTTCATCGTAGTAGGCAATACGCAGGTCCTCTTCATCCACCCCATCGGGGATATCCGAGGGATCATAGCCCCAGTTTACCGTAATCAGCGGGTTAAAGGTCGTCCCGTCGGGCGTAAAGTTGTAGGGCAGTCCCACAATCTCAGCGTCCGCGGGTAGGAATGGCGGCGTCTTATCAACGGTGAATTTTAGGGTGGACGGAGGCTCTTCGTCTCCATCCAGAATAACGGTCCCCTTCTGGATAACGATATTAAGCAAACCGTCCTCTGAGGTAACATCTACCGGCTCTTTCAGTCTGCCTTCCACACCGATAAAGTAGTAGCTTTCCTCACCTTCCATGTTAACGGTCAGTATCAGGTCGCCGCCACCGCCGCCACCACCACCACCACCACCTCCACCACCGCCACCGGGAGTATAGTAGGCATACCCGATGGGAAGAACTTCACCAATCAGGAGATCGAGGAGATCATCAACGGTAAGATCGGGGATACCATTGGTATACCACATCTTGTAGTTGCTGCCTTCCTTGATGACGCAGGGAGCCCCTACGCTGCTCCACAGACTGCTGGTGACGCCCACCAGTGATTCGGTATCCTCTACCGTCCAGTTCTCGCCATCACTGGAGGTAGCATAACCGATGACAGCAGCAGTATTGCTCAAGAGCTCCTTCAGCCTGCTTTTATCCAGTGTCGCCAGCTCATTAAGGAACTCGGTAAGGTCGGCGGGGTCGATACTCCTGATGAAATCAGCCAGGTGAAGCTCCCCTATCTCATGCTTGATATCCTCAAGGTCGGCATCGGTGAAGTCGGTCTGGATGCGGGTAAACCACATTTCATAGCTGCTGCCGGACTTGACCACGCTGGGGGTACCGACGCTGTCGCGGGCAGCGGTATCGCCGGGGAGGACCTCAGCATCTATTACCGTCCAGCTTACGCCGTCGGGTGAGGTGGCATAGCCGATGACAAAGGCGCTGACATCCAGGATATCCGTCAGGTCGTCCATATCGAAGCTGCCGATACCATTCAGGTAGTTTTCCAGGTCAGCTTCGGTGAGGTCGGTCTTACCATGGCTGTACCACATCTCGAAGAAAGGCGCGGCATCATTCTGAATAACGCAGGCTGCCCCGACGCTGCTGAGCGCGGTCCCGCCATCCGACAGTACCTCAGGATTGACTACCGGCCAAGTTACGCCGTCGGTTGAGGTGGCATAGCCGATGACAGTACCAACGCTATCCAGTAGGTTAAGGATAGCGGCCTTTCTCGCCGCTACATCCCCGTCAAGATCACCCAGTATTGCCTTAAAGGCGGTACTGTCGATGTCGGACTTGGTACGAGTGTACCACATCCGGTAGGTATCACCATCCTTAATCACGCAGGGAGCGCCGACGCCATTCCATAACTGGTCTTCTCCGGCGAGGGCCTCATCTTCTACGATTGTCCAGGATACCCCGTTAGAGGAGGTAGCATAGCCGATGACGATACGAGTAGCATTCAGGAAATCGAGCAGATCATCGACATCATCGGAACTCAGTAATGCCAGGTGATCGAGCAGGGAGTCAAGGTCCTGGTTGGCTATATCATCGAGAATATCCTCAAAGTAGCTTTTCTGGACCTCATCGACCATTTCGGTAACGCTTAGGTCGGTTACGGCATGGGTATACCACATCCGGTAGGTGGTACCATCTTTAATAACCCAGGAGTTAATGACATACTCTTCGTATTCCAGGGTGACGTTTCCGGAGTACTTCGTCCAGGGCGGACCGGCTGCCCGGACCGGCGATGCCTGGACCAGCGGCAACATAGCCAGAGACAGACTGGCTATCACCGTAACAGCTAATACCTTGCTAAACCTGCTCACTGGCATGCTCTCCGGGAGCTACTGACACTTCCCCTTTTAATTAAGGATATAAGGCTAACTGTAGTTATAGCACATTTTATATCCGAAAAGTAGGCATTTTTCTAAACATTTTCTAAACGTTTATGGAAAGCCCCTGAAATCTCTTGAAAGACTCTGTTATCTTGCCTATTATTAGTATGTAAGGGGGCGCAATCACTTGGAGATAATACCGGCAATAGACATCAGAAGGGGTAAATGCGTCCGGCTGTATCAGGGTAATTTTGAGCAGGAGACCGTGTTCCACAATGACCCGGTAGAAATAGCCGTGAAGTGGCAATCAATGGGAGCGCCGAGAGTACATATTATCGATCTCGACGGCGCCGTTGCCGGTAAACCCTGTAACCTGGACATTATTACCGAGATAGCCGATACCCTGATGATACCCATTCAGGTAGGTGGCGGCGTACGTTGCCTGGAAACAATAGAACAACTGCTTGAAGCCGGGGTAGACCGTGTTATACTGGGCACATCTGCCGTAGAAGACCCGGTACTAATCAGAGAAGCTTGCCGCAGTTCCAGCGAATCTATTATTGTTTGTGTCGACACCAAGAGAGAATATGTCGCAATAAATGCCTGGCAGCAGGACACCGAGCTAAGGGCGATAGAGCTTGCCAAATCAATGGTCGAACTGGGGGTGAAGCGCTTCATCCATACCGATATCACCTGCGATGGCACCCTCACCGAACCAAACTTCAGCAGCATTACACGGATGGTCGATGCTATTAAGCTGCCTATCATTGCCGCCGGCGGTACCTCATCGCTAGACCAGCTCAAACTGCTCGGTCGACTCGGCGTGGAGGGCACTATCGTCGGCAAGGCACTATACACCGGTGACATCGATCTGAAACAGGCGCTGGATACAATCAGCCTGCCGGTCAAAATCTGCTAGGCAGGCCCGGTTCCTAATGGTTTGTCATAGACTGGCCCAAGATGCTTTCTGACGGAGGAACTCGAATTGTACGACGTGGCAGTTATCGGCGGGGGACCGACCGGGAGCCATACCGCGTATAAACTGGCCAAGAGAGGCTACCGGGTGCTGGTGCTGGAGCAGAAGACCAGGCCTGGAGAAGGGGTCTGCTGTACCGGTGTTATTGGTAGCGAATGTATCCGCTCCTTTGCCGTCGATGGCAGTGTCATTCTAGGCCGGGTGAACAGCGCCCGGGTATTCTCTCCTTCCGGTAAATCACTCAGCCTGTGGCTTCCAGAGACTCAGGCTTTTATCATAGACAGAGCCGCCTTCGATGCTGCCTTAGCCAACCGGGCTCATCAGGAGGGTGCCGAATATCTCCTCAATAGCAGGGCCGTTAATATTGAGATTAAAGATGACGCGGTTAATATCGAGGTGATCAGGCATGGGGAAGCGTTCACCCTTGAAACACAGGCAGTAGTTATCGCTTCAGGGTTTGCTTCTCGATTAGCCGAAGGGATGGGGATGGGGAGAATCAAACATTTCGTACTGGGTGCTCAAGCCGAGGTGACAACGGCCGGGATAGCCGGGGTAGAAGTCTACTTCGGTAGCGAAGTAGCTCCCGGATTTTTTGCCTGGCTGGTACCCATCTCGCCGGTTAAAGCCCGGCTGGGGCTGCTCTCAAACCGCAGCCCGGGATTTTATCTGAAGAGACTCGTGTCAACCCTGCTGGTTCAGGGGAAGATAGCCTCGGATGACGTCGAGCCAAACTATGGCGGGGTTTCGCTGAAGCCACTAGCCAGGACTTACGGCGAGCGGCTGCTGGTGGTAGGAACAGCAGCGGGGCAGGTAAAACCGACCACCGGGGGCGGTATCTACTATGGCCTGTTGTGTGCTGATATTGCGGCGGACAACCTGCACCGGGCGATATCGAGCAACGACCTGTCAGCCGGCAGGCTGGCTAGCTATCAGCAGGAGTGGAAAAAGAAACTGGGACGGGAAATAAGTACGGGTTACCGGGTGCGTAAATTGTATCAACACCTGAGCGACGGGCAGGTTGACAGAATGTTTAATACGATGGCAGACAACGGCATGGTCGACCTACTGCTGAAAGCCGACGACGTTTCTTTTGACTGGCACAGCAGCGGCTTATTAAGGATGCTGGGGCAGGTAGCAATATCCAAGGCTGTTGAACTAGCCAGGGCACCTTTTCGTCAGGGTGTTTGAGTTATGGATACCCGAAACGTTTCGGGTGCCCCGCTTCGGTAACGGGATACCTCCCTTATCATTTTCCATTACTATGACAGGGTAACCAGGTAATGCATCGCCAATCACAGGAAGAGTACAGCAGGTTGACTGGCATCTCACCGGCGTTTACAATAGATCAAGTCCCAAACAGCTATTTATATTTTTCGAGGGGGTATCCTGTAGGTGAGCGCTGGTAACCAGAGAATGACACTGAGGGAAGCAGCTACTTCCTTTTTGGTCAGTTTAGCACCGGACGAGAGGGAGGCGAGTCAGCAGGAGGTCTATAAGTTCATTCGCTTCTACGGTAGTGAACGCACTTTTATCGAGCTCTCTGCCCCCGATATAGGTAACTACGCCGAACGGTTATCGCTATCTGACACTGACTACTCTAGAAAGCTGGAGCTGGTACGGGCCTTCCTGATTTATGCCAGGAAGGCCGGCTGGAGCAAGATTAATCTGGCTATTCATCTTAAGGCCAGAAAGGGTAAGGCACCGGGCCAGTCTGTTTCCTCCCGGCGTCTGCCACAGACGGTTGCTCTAACTGAAGAAGGATATGCTGAAATGGAAAGAGCGCTGGCTACCTTCAAGAGCAGGCGAATCGAAGCTATCGATGAAATACGCCGGGCTGCCGCGGATAAGGACTTTCGTGAGAATGCGCCTTTGGATGCGGCTAAAGAACAGCGCAGTTATCTGGAGGGCCAGATCAGGGAGCTGGAAGAGACACTGAAGTCAGCAGTCATTATCGATAAGAAGCAGGAGACTTCTCTTAAAATAGGTATTGGCAACAGTATTGTTCTGTGCGACCTGGCTTCCGGCGCAGAGCTGTGCTATGTGCTGGTTGCTACCAAGGAGGTAGACCCGAGCCGGGGGAAGATCTCTACCGCTTCACCAATCGGTAAAGCGGTCATGGGACGGGGTCAGGGAGAGATAGTGGAGGTAGTAGCACCAGCCGGTAAGATACGCTACGAGATTAAACGAATCGAGCACTAAACGCTCGGGTGACTATCATTAATCAGGGGAGAGCTGTTGATCACCAACCGGATGGTTTACTCCTTGCCGGAGGCCGGGATTCTGGCCAGGAGCCTGCGCAGAAAATCCGGCCTGGCATTACCGGAGCTGCTTAGCGCAATACTATTCACAATCCGCATCAGCCTCGAATAGGGGACACCGACCGCCATTTCCTCGGCCCGGTATCGCCCGAATGCCCGGCAGGTCATATCCAGAAGGCTTATTCCTATTTTCCCGGTTGTGATTGGTGCGGCGATAACCCCGGAGCAGAGAGGTTCTCCATGTACCGTATCCATCTCACCAGTTTCAAAAGCGTCGAGATGTAGAATACGGCTCATCTGGAATGGCGTCCCCACGAATATAACGACCTGCGGTCTGAAGTTAGCCCGCTCCAGAGGAGCAAAGGCAATATACCCGCCCTGATCGGGAGTCACCCGCTTGACCTGGGCAATTCTTCTAAGGGCAGCATCCTGCGAGGCAACCAGCTTTTCAGCATCAACCAGAGAGCCTTCGATATCCTGACCGTGGGACCTGCCTATACCCAGATGTTCCCCACCCCCACAGATAACATCGGCCCCCGAGCAACAGAAAGCAGCACCCATTCGGGCACTTTGAATCATAATACATAGTGTTGCTTTGCGCCGCCACTTCTTGAGGTCCCGGGGCGGTTCCGGCATAATCGCCGCTGCAACCGGGCTCCCGTCAAGCTCCAGAACCTCTTTCAAACTGGCGGAACAGAACGCCTTCCCCTGCTGTTCATCCACCTGTTCAGGCATAGCATACCCTATGAATTAGCGGAACTCGCTCCTGTTTTGCCATTCCAGCCCGGGCAGATAAACAACCACATGCCGCACGACTTACATCGGCAGCAGGCCAGCTCCGAATACTGATCCAGTTAAAAAATTGAGGAGAGCCGGTCAACCAACTCTCCTCAAAAACCAGTTGAGACTAAGCTTTACCAATACGGAAGACCTTGGTTCCACATGCCGGGCACACACCCTGAGTAGCAGGGCGGCCGTTCTTCATTGTAATAGCCCTTGCGCCTTTGATATCAACCTTCTTCCTGCACTTAACACAATACGCCTGCATTTTGGACCTCCTTAATTAATAAGAGCTAGGGAAGAGATTACCACATAGTCAGTCATTAGTCAATAGTCTATTTTACAATTACCGGTTAAGTTCTTAAAAATTCTTCCTCCCGACTTATCCGACCCCTAACCTTTTGTCAGTCAAACCGTGCTTGGCAATCCTCTGCCATAATTCCCCTACCTTTGTCTTTAGCTCTGTCAGGCTGCAATCAGTATCTATGGTAACATCGGCACACCTTATCCGCTCCCGCGCCGGTACCTGGGAGTGGATTCTAGCCAGGGACTCCGCCCTGGATAGCCCGCTCCTTTCCTGCAGGCGTCTTAACACAGCGGCTTCGGAAGCAGTAGTAACCCATATCTCATCTATCAACGAGGACCAACCCGCCTTCGGTAAAAGAGGGGCTTCCAGTATGACCACATTGACTCCCCTCTTCCGGCATTCCTCGAGTCGTACCTTTGTCATTTGATAAATACGGGGATGCGTTATCTGATTAAGCTTTAGCAGTAACTCGGGGTTACCGAATACCAGCTCCCCCAATCTCCTGCGGTCGATGCTGCCATCGGGGGTGAGCACCTGCCTGCCAAAGGTATCGACCACTTTGTGCCATACTCCGGTATCAGATTCAAGAAGTTCATGTCCTATCTTATCGGCATCTATGACAACCGCACCCAGTTCCTCCAGAAACCGGGCCACAGTGCTCTTGCCGCTGCAGATACCGCCGGTAAGCCCAATAGTCTTCATCATGAACCAACTCTAGTCAGTCTACCTGTCAAGTACCAGGATAGTCAAGGGACTCTCTTGCCACCCTTTCCGGAACCGCCAATTTCTTAACGGAAAATTAATATTCAACTGCTAGAATGATGTTGATATCAGCAGAAAGGGGGTGAATGAAATGCAACCGACGCAAATAATAGGAAAAGGAGGCAAAAAAGAAATCTGGAGGAAAAAGAAATTTGTTATCCCGTTAGTAACTGCCGTGGCGCTGACCGGTATTCTGGCCGGGTCGGTCTTTGCTCAAGAGGAGGAGGAGGTCAATCCCCAGCCGGGAGGAACACTAATTGAGCGACTCGCGGAGAAGCTGGGCATCGAACAGTCGGAGCTTGAGGCGGCCTTTGCCGAGGTCCGAAGCGAGATGATGGATGACGCACTGAATAACCGCCTGGAGAAACTGATAGAGCAGGGTAGGCTGACCCAGCAAGAAGCCGACCAGTTCAAGGAGTGGTGGCAGGCTAGACCGGAGATGGATCTGGGTGGCTTTGGCATTCACCTCGGTGACTCGGGTGGCGGTCAACCTGGAGCTGCCTTCGGCCCCCATTGCCCCGGTGATCGGAGTAACCCTTGGGAAGCTAACCCCACATCATAGCCCCAAAGCTTTCGCGGAAGAAGCTTCGCCGGGGTTGGGCTATGTGAGCGGGAGAGGGGAGTATTCTCCTCTCCCCGTTTAATTTATTTGATAATAAAGAGTACCCGCCATCAAAATTAACAATTTCTTAACATTTGTGTTATAAGGTAAGATAGAAAGATTATATAAACATAATTGAATTACTAATAGAGTTCAGAGATGGCAGGAAAAAGGGTTCTGGTCGTTGACGATGATGCCAAAACGGTGGAGCTGGTCGGGCTTTATCTTAAGCGGGACGGTTATCGGGTCTTTACCGCTTATGATGGCGTAGAGGCCCTGCGTCTGGCCCGGGAGAGCTGCCCGGACCTGATCGTCCTGGACCTGATGCTGCCCGGTATTGACGGCCTCCAGATCTGCCGTACCCTGAGGGCTGAATCAGATGTACCGATTATAATGCTTACTGCCCGGACTACCGACCGGGACAAGCTAACCGGCTTGAACCTGGGTGCAGACGATTATGTGACCAAGCCTTTCAGTCCCAGAGAGTTGTCCGCCAGGGTACGGGCAGTGCTCAGGCGCCTCCCGGGAGAGCGCGGCCCCAACGAGATTAAGCAGGGCGAGCTTATCCTTGACTTCAATAGACACGAGGCATTCCTGTCAAGCAAGGCACTCAGCCTTACCCCGGTCGAATTCAAGCTCCTCAGCGTTCTCGCCAAGGAGCCGGACAGGGTTTTCAGCCGGGGACAGCTTATCGAGAAGGCCATGGGCTACGATTTTGATGGCTTCGACCGCACCGTTGACGTTCATATCCTCAATCTGCGCCGCAAGCTTAAAATAAAGGACAATCAATCCGTACGGATAAAGACAGTGTACGGGGCTGGCTACAAGCTTTCTATAGGAGAGAAGTGATACACAGTCTGAGATTCCGTCTCATAATTGCCTTCATCTCGGTAATACTGGTAACTATTGGCTCAACATCCATCTTCATCTACCAGAGAACTCTGATGGAAATTGGTCGCCTTGAGGAGCATACGAATCAGGTTCTTGCCGGTAGGATGGTATTTGAGCTGTCCCGTTATTACTATCAGTGGGGAGGATGGGAAGGTATTCAGCCCTTTGTGGAACAGGGGAGTAACCTCTACGGCCGGCGGATTATACTGACCGACACTGGCGGAACAGTGGTCGCCGATTCGGAAGGGAAACTTCTGGGAGAGCAGTACCATCCCGACTTCCCGGGTAGAGTGATATCTGAACCATGGGCAGAAGACACCTTGGGTGTGTTATACATCAGTCCCGGTTCGGCGGCGGATCCTATCTCTCTGATGCGGCTCTCGGCGCCGATAATTCAATATACCATCTGGGGGGGCTTAATCGCCGCTGGCATTGCCCTGGCGATTACCTTTTTCCTATCGCGACGAATTTCAGAACCGGTTAAGATACTCACCCTAGCCGCCCGGCAGCTGGGCGAGGGTAACCTTTCTCAACGGGTAAGCGTTAAAGACAGAGGTGAGATTGGCGAACTGGCCCGGGCTTTCAATTCCATGGCCGGTGACCTGGAACGTGACATACAACTGCGACAGAATATCGTGGCCGACGTTGCCCACGAACTGAGGACTCCTCTTTCCAATCTAAGGGGTTACCTGGAAGCAGTTCGTGACGGGGTGATAGAGCCGGATTCGGACACAATTCGTTCCCTCAATGAAGAGGCCGCCCTGTTGTCACGACTGGTCGATGACCTTCAAGAGCTAAGCCTTGCTGAAGCGGGCGAGCTGAAGCTGACACGCCAGGCCGAAAATGTGGCGGAATTAATTAAAAAGACGGCGGCCGGGATCCGGGCCAAGGCAGCAGAAAAGGGGATATCACTATCCACCAGCCTGCCTGATGAACTGCCGCAGGTCGATATCGACTCGCACCGGATCAGCCAGGTCTTGTCCAACCTGCTGGAGAACGCAGTAGCCCACACTAATAAAGGGGGCAGTATCACGATTAGTGCCAGCCAGTATAATGACCGGGTAGAGGTTGCCGTAGCTGATACCGGCGAAGGCATCCCGGCCAGCGACCTGCCCAATATCTTTGAGCGTTTCTACCGGGTGGACAAGTCCCGCACCAGGGCTACCGGCGGCAGCGGCCTGGGGCTTACCATCGCCAAACGACTGGTTGAAGCCCACGGCGGTAAGATTGAGGTCCGGAGCGAACCGGGCCGGGGCAGCCGCTTTGCCTTTACCCTGCCCGTCGCCGGGTAGTCTGTTTTCTTTAGTTCCCTATCTTTTCTTGTTATGTATTTCTCGAGTGCTCCCGAAGTTAATAATTTCTTAATAATCACCTGCTATCCTGATTCAGGTAGAAACGGTAAGGAGTTAACACCGATATGAAGCCATCACGCCGGTACAAGCTGTACATCTTACTGGGAATAGCAATCGCAGCGCTTTCTGTCGGCATAGCCTTACTACTCGGACACTACGGTTAGAACCGGATGAGAGATAGCCCGATGCATAGGATCGATGAAGTTCCTGGCATTGAACGACAGGAACTTGAGGATTTTTATTCGGCCCTGAATCAATAGTTGTCAAGAACCATCAGTTTTGAGGAGGCAAAGGTTATATAGACATGGCAAGCACTGACATATTTACGATCAGGGAAGAGTCAACTGTTTCAGGAAGGTGGTACAGATGAGGAAGAAGTGGAACAAGTATAAGACGCGCTGGATAATATTGATTGCAGCGGTCTCCTGCGCTGTTGCCATTCCCCTCGCGGTAAACAATTCCGGCTCCGAAGCGGAATCGATAGTGGAGGAGCAGGTATTCAGCGTACAGCGCGGGGATATTACCAACGATATCTCCAGTGCGGGCAACTTATCATTCTTAATCGAGGAAGACCTTGCCTTCGATATAGCCGGTACGGTGGAAGAGGTCCTGGTGGAAGTGGGTGATTCCGTGGCAGAGGGACAGGTGCTGGCAAGACTGGACAGCTCGGAATGGGAAGAAGAACTAAGGGAAAAGGAGAATAACCTGCTTCAGGCGGAGATAAACTATAAGAATGCCGAGATAGCATTGGATGAGGCCATCAACCCGTACACCGAGGAAGAGATAGAGGAAGCCGAGGATGAATTGGAGCAAGCCGAATCACAGCTAAGGTATGACCTGAAGCACGGTTCCGAAAACGAGATTCTGCAGTCTCAGGAGAAGGTATACCAGGCGCAGAAGACACTGGATGAGATGGAAGAGGGAGGCGATGAGGACGATATCGAAATAAAGGAAATGCAGATGAGACTGGCCGAAGCCCAGCTGGAAAATGCGCTGGATGAGGTGGAAGACGCTCTCAATGCCAGCCTGGAAGTTATCGCTCCCTTCGGTGGATTCATCACCCAGGTTAATGTCTCCGGCGGTGATGAGATACTGAAGGGTACCGTGGCGGTAGAGATTGCCGACCCGACCAGATTCGAAGCCGAGCTTCTGGTCAGTGAGACTGACATATATGATATTAAACTGGGGGGAGAGGCTTCGGTACAGGTCGATGCTATGACGTTACCGGACCTGCCGGCCGAGGTAACCTATATCTCACCGACGGCCACCATTTCATCGGGGGTAGTCAACTACGAAGTAACGGTTGAAGTAGAGGCGCTGGAGACCATCCGCCAGCAGCAACAGGAGTCAATGCAGTCACGCCAGGAAGAAATGCAACAGGCGCTTTCTTCCGGTGAACTTCCCGAGCAGCTTCAAGAGGCTGTAGAACAGGGGCAGATGACCCGGGAGCAGGCCGAAGAAATAGTAAAGCAAATGCAGCAGATGGAGGAGGCAGGGTTGGAGCAAATGCCGACGCTGATACCGGAAGGCCTTGAGCTCAAGGAGGGTCTCAACGTCACCGTCAGTATCCTGATTGAAGGGGCAAGCGATGTGCTGCTGGTACCCAACGGAGCGATTACCTATAACCGTGGAGAAGCCTACGTTCAGGTAGTATCGTCAGAGGGTATTACTGAAGAGCGCTCAATACAGACCGGCATCAGCGACTGGCAGTATACCGAGGTAACCGATGGCTTGAGTGAGGGCGAGCAGGTGGTCGTACTCCAGACGGCGGGGGAGAATACCTCGACAACCTCACAACAAGGGTTCCAAGGCGGGATGATGATGATGGGAGATGGAGGACCGCCAAGATGATTCAGCTACGGGATATCGCCAAGGTATATCCGATGGGAAACAGGGAGTTGGAGGTGCTTCGAGGGGTGAATCTGCACATCAAGCAGGGCGAGATGGTGGCGATTATGGGCCCCTCCGGCTCAGGCAAGACCACCATGCTCAACCTGATCGGCTGCCTGGATGTGCCGACCCGCGGTAGTTATTACCTGGAGAACAGAGAGGTCAGCTGCCTCAGCAGAGGGGAACTGGCGCAGGTCAGAGCCAACAAGATTGGCTTTATCTTCCAGTCCTATAACCTGCTGCCGCAACTTTCGGCGCTGGCCAACGTGGAACTGGGTATGAAGTATGCCGGCGGCATTGATTCCGAAAAGGCCATGGCGGCACTGGCCAGGGTGGGGCTTTCCGACCGTGCTAACCACAAACCCAGCGAGCTCTCCGGCGGCGAGCAGCAGAGGGTTTCCATTGCCCGTGCTCTGGTGAAAAACCCCCCTCTCATTCTCGCCGATGAGCCCACCGGCAATCTGGACAGCCACACCAGCGAAGAAATAATGGCCATCCTGACTGCACTGCACAATGAGCAGAACAACACCCTGGTTATGATTACCCATGAAGCTGACATCGCACATTACTGCCAGCATATCATTCATTTTAAAGACGGCCGGATAGAGTGGGAGGAGGCGGTATGAAAAAATGGCTCGAGCCTCTGGCTAATGCCTGGGAAGGAGCCAGGACGCATAAGCTCCGCAGTTCTCTCACTATCCTGGGCATCGTTATCGGTGTGGCTGCCGTAATTGCCCTGATGTCTATCGGCAGAGGAGTGCAGGCAGGGATCCTATCCAATATCGAATCTCTGGGTTCAAATCTGATTACCGTTTCACCCGCGATGAGCTACGAACGGGGAGGGGTCATGGGTGCCAGTAGCGTGGCTACCCTTACCTTGGAAGATGCGGCGGCCATATCGGAGCAAGTTTCCCGTGTTAGCGCTGTGGCACCCTATTCTTCATCGAACCAGCAGCTTGTCTACGGGAGTGAGAACGTGAATACCCAGGTCATCGGAGTAACCCCCGAATACCAGGCAGCATATAATCTGGAGACGGCAGAAGGGGCTTTCATCTCCGAGTACAATTACGAGAGCGGGGCTAAAGTAGCTGTTATCGGGGCCAGTGTAGCCGAGGAACTGTTCAGCGGGGTTGATCCCGTAGGGCAGAAGGTGAGGATGGGAACCAGTATCATCACCGTCATGGGTGTCCTGGAAAGCCAGGGCAGCTCGATGATGGGCTCAACCGATGATGCTGTCTTAATTCCGCTGAGTACTCTACAGCAGACCTTCAGCCAGCAGCGTACCAGCACCGGAGAGCATATCGTCGGTACCATAGCGATAACGGTCAGCGAGCAGGGGCAGGCGGACTATGTAGTTGGCGAAGTAACCGATTTACTTCGTTCCCGGCACCGGCTGGCTTCCGGAGAGGACGATGATTTCAGTATACGCTCGATGGAGGAACTGGTCAGTACCGTCACAGAGATATCCGGGACGCTGACCCTTTTTCTAGGTGCTATCGCCGCCATCTCACTGCTGGTAGGGGGTATCGGCGTGATGAACATCATGCTGGTCTCCGTAGTCGAGAGGACCCGGGAGATAGGTATCCGCAAAGCGCTGGGAGCCAGAGAGCGTGATATCTGGAGTCAATTCCTTACCGAGTCCGCATTCCTATCTTTTACCGGCGGTCTTATCGGGGTTGCTGTGGGGTGGGGGGCCTCAAAGCTTATCTCCAGTGTGGGAATAATGGGGGAGATGACAACGGTGGTATCTGCCGATATAGTTATCCTGGCCCTTGCCGTATCAGTCGGCATCGGTCTACTCTTCGGATTCTTACCGGCACGGCGTGCCGCTCAGCTTAATCCGATAGAGGCACTGAGATACGAATAGCAGCCAGGACTACGGCACTACCACAATCGGTATGCCTGACCCTCATTGGTTTTTAAGATGATGGCCATCCTGTCATTTCTTCGGCTCGACCAGTTCGATTAGTACCCCGGCCGCTTTAGGATGCAGGAAGGCTATCCTGGTCTCCTCGACACCGTTTCTGGGTTTCTCATCGATGAGCGGGACCTGCTTACCCCGGAGGTTACTCAACGCCTGCTCGATATCACTAACTGCAAGCGCCAGGTGGTGCAAACCCTCACCCCTTTTTTCAATGTACCTGGCGATTACCCCCTCCGGGTCAGTCGACTCAAGCAGCTCGATTTTGCTCTCGCCGACCGGGATAATAGCGGTTCTTACCTTCTGCGACTCCACTACTTCGATATCTTTGACTTCCAGACCCAGGGCGCCGGCATATAGCTTCAAAGCATCATCAATACTCTTTACGGCAATCCCGATGTGGTCAATCCTGGTTATCAACCCCCCGCCTCCTCACTCTTTCTTTAATAAACCCGGTAATCTCCCCGATGGGTGTGCCCGGCCCGAAGACCATGGTGATACCAGCGGCTTCAAGACCGGGAATATCTTTCCCGGGTATAATGCCACCGCCGATGAAGAGGATATCCCCACCACCCTTCTCCCGAATAAGGCCCACCGTCTTAGGGAACAGAACCATATGAGCACCGGACAGGCAGCTTAAGCCGACGACATCAACGTCCTCTTCCAGCGCCGCCTCGGCGATTTGCTCGGGAGTCAGGCGTAATCCGAGGTAGATCACCTCCATGCCGGCATCCCTTAGTCCCCTGGCCAATACCTTGAGACCCCGGTCGTGACCATCCAACCCCGGCTTGGCAAGCAATACGCGCACCTTTTTGTCTCTCATTACCTTACCCCTGTTTACAGTATGCCTGTCTCCCGGTATTCTCCGAATACAACCCTTAAGGCATCGCTTATCTCTCCGACCGTGGCATAGGCCTTGACCGCATCGATCAACGCCGGCATAATGTTCCCATCTCCCCGGGCTGCGACACGCACTCTATTCAGCACTTCACCCACCTTCTGATTATCTCTCTCCCGCTTCAATCTGCTTAACCTCGATATCTGCCTTTGTTCCACCTCAGGTCCGACCTCGAGAAGCTTCGGCGCAGGCTCGCCGCCCGTGGTAAACCGGTTCACCCCCACGATAAGCTGTTCACCCGAATCGACCTCCCTCTGGTAGTTGTAGGCCGATGCCGCAATCTCCCTCTGTATGTAGCCCTTCTCGATCGCCTTCAGTGCGCCGCCCATCTTATCGATTTCATTGATATATCTCATCGCTCCGTCTTCTATCCGGTCGGTCAACCACTCGACGTAGTACGAGCCGCCCAACGGATCGACAGTATCGGTAACGCCGCTCTCATGGGCAATAATCTGCTGCGTCCGGAGAGCGACCTGGACCGCCTCCTCACTGGGCAGGGCAAGCGCCTCATCAAACGAATTGGTGTGCAGCGACTGACAACCCCCCATTACAGCAGCCAGCGCCTGCAGGGTCACTCTCACGATATTATTGAGAGGCTGCTGCCCGGTCAAGGTAAACCCGTCGGTCTGCACATGGTACCTAAGCATCATCGATTTCGGGTCCTTTGCTCCAAACCTCTCCTTCATAATCCTGGCCCAGATACGCCTCAGCGCCCTGAACTTAGCCACCTCTTCAAGCAGGTTGGTATAGGCGGCGAAGAAAAAGGAAAAGCGTGGGGCGAAGGAGTCAACGGACATCCCCCTATCTATCATTGCCTGAACGTAGGCAATACCATTGGCGATGGTGAAGCCGGCTTCCTGGGCAGCAGTAGCTCCGGCCTCCCGCATATGGTAGCCGCTAATGCTAATCGAGTTCCATTGGGGCATATACTGAGCACAATAGACACAGAGATCGGTGACCAGCCTCATCGAAGGGGCCGGCCCGAAGATATAGGTATTTCTGGCGATGTACTCCTTCAGGATATCGTTCTGGACGGTACCCCTCAGGCAACTGATATCAGCCCCCTGCTTCTGGGCAGCGGCGGCATACATCGCCAGCAGGATTGGAGCGGTAGCGTTGATCGTCATCGAGGTGCTCACCTCGGCCAGCGGAATGCCCTCCCAGAGCCTCTCCATATCCTCAAGCGAGTCTATGGCAACGCCGCACCGGCCAACCTCTCCGGCGGAAAGCGGATGGTCCGAGTCGTATCCCTCCTGGGTAGGCAGGTGAAAGGCGACGCTGAAGCCAGTCTGTCCCTGCGCGTAGAGGTACTTGTAGCGATTGTTCGTCTCTTCTACGGTGGCAAATCCGGCATACTGGCGCATCGTCCAGAGCCGGGTCCGGTAGCCGCCGGGCATAATATGCCTGGTATAGGGGTATTCCCCGGGAAGAGCGATGTCCCCCTGTCTGTCCTTCCCCAAATCGTCCGCGGTGTATACCCTGTTGACCACGGCACCGTCAACCGTGGTCTTGAACTCTTTTTTTCTCTCCGGCAGCTCCCGGTTTGCTTTCTTTTCCCCCATTCTTCTTTCCTGTTCGTCAGTTGGGGCTGACCTTTAGACTATTCTTTCCCCGCGCCGGGCACCTTTTATCAGCGACCTTTGCGCCGCTTTTCTATCGCCCGGTACAGTGCCTCGATCCCGATGTCGTTGATGGCCTGAGCGGTGATAACCTGCGGCACGGCCTTCGTTCGTCCGGGTGCCACCGCCGCTTTAAGCTGCTCGGCCAGCCTTTCCGCACCCTCGCGGTCGGCCTTGTTAACGACAATAATATCGGCGATTTCAACTATGCCGGCTTTCATTGCCTGTATATCATCACCCGACTCCGGCACCAGAAGAAGCACAACGACATCGGCTATGCTGCTAATACCCAGCTCGGTCTGCCCTACTCCCACCGTTTCGATAATGATAATATCCCTGCCGGAGGCAGCCAGCAGCCTCACCGCCGCCTGTACCCCGCCGGATAAGCCGCCCTGGCTGCCCCTGGTCGCCATGCTACGGATAAAGACACCCTCATCCAGATAGTGCCTCTGCATTCTTACCCGGTCCCCAAGTACGGCACCACCGCTTACCGGACTGCTCGGGTCGACTAATATAATCCCCACCGATAGCCCACTGCTCCTGATCACAGCAACCAGCCTGTCGATAAGGGTGCTCTTACCCGCACCGGGCGGCCCGGTGATCCCGACGCAATATGACTTACCCAGCCGAGGGCGGAGCATCTCCATTACTTCGGGGAAGTGAGGACTGTCATCTTCGGCTAAAGAAATCAGCCGTGCCAGCGACGGCTTATCGCCGGCGAGCATACCCCCAACCAGTCTGGCGATTTCAGGAGTCATCAATCAGAACACGCCCCCTTGATACATAGAAAATCCTACTGCTGCCAGAAGAGTATACTATAATTCAATAATACCAATAAAGATTGCGTGCCGGTCCATATCATTAAGCGGTTTATTGCTTCTCCCCGTATAATATGCTCACTGGCATTAAGGCATGATATTCCGCTATACTGGAATCCGGGTACTACTCAAATCTCTGGGAGGGGAGCTTGAAGAAGGCCGAGGTAAGACCGGATAACCGGCAGGTTGTTATCATTGCGGAACGGTGTAAGGAGTGCGGCTTCTGCATCGAGTTCTGCCCCAAGCACATTATCGTCAAGTCTACCGAGATTAACAGCAAGGGGTATCATCCGGTCCGCCTAAATGATGAAGCGCTGTGCACCAGGTGCGATATCTGCGGGATGATTTGCCCCGACTTCGCTATCTGTGTTGCAGACATCGAGAACCAGCAGGAAGAAATCAGAGGTCAGTCATGACGGAGAGAAAATACATCGCCGGCGAGTTCTTTATGAGCGGAGATGATGCCTGTGCCGAGGGGGCCATCAGTGCCGGCTGCCGCTTTTTTGCCGGCTATCCTATCACGCCAGCCAGTGAGATTGCGGAAAGGATGTCGGAGCGGCTACCCGAGGTGGCCGGCACCTATATCCAGATGGAAGATGAACTGGCGTCACTGGCAGCGGTACTGGGGGCATCGTGGGGCGGCGTCAAGGCAATGACGGCTACCTCTGGACCCGGTTTTAGTCTGATGATGGAAAACATTGGCCTGGGGATTATGACGGAGACCCCCTGCGTCATCGTGGACGTACAGCGCGGCAGCCCATCAACCGGCCTGCCGACATTGACCGGTCAGGGTGATATGATGCAGGCGCGCTGGGGCAGCCACGGCTCCTATAGTATTATCGCCCTATCACCTGATTCCCCGCAAGAGCTCTACGACCTGACGATAAGAGCGTTCAACCTGTCCGAAAAATACCGCCTGCCGGTCCTGGTTATGACCGAAGCCGCTACCGGACATATGTACGAAAAGGTGGTCATCCCTCCGATGAATGAGATAGAAGTGGTACACCGGCGCAAGCCCGCCGTCTCCGCCGGGGAATACCTGCCTTTTAAACCGGATGCCGACCTGGTTCCCCCGATGGCAAACGCCGGGGAAGGTTACCGGGTGCATATTACGGGATTGACCCACGATGAGCGGGGGTACCCGGCGATGACCGCCGAGGCTCAGGACAGGCTGGTGAGGCGCCTGGTAGACAAGATCGAACGGAATAGAGATGATATCATTGACCTGGAGGAGGATAGGATAGACGGTGCTGAGGTAGTGGTCTGCTCCTACGGCATATCGGCACGGGTTTCACGCATTGCTGTCGAGCAGGCTCGGTCCGAAGGCATCCGGGTCGGCATGCTGAGGTTAATTACCGTCTGGCCTTTCCCTGAAGACAGGATCAGGGATATTTCAGAACAGGTCAGAGCTTTTGTAGTGCCCGAGATCAACTACGGGCAGATATCCCTGGAGGTGGAGCGCTGCGCCTGCGGTAGGACAAAGACGGTGCTGGTGCCGCATATGGGTGGCGGGGTACACTCTCCGGGGACAATCTTAGAAGCTATCAAGCAGGTGGCGAGATGAACAAGGCTACCACAAATGGAGCAGGTCACCCACTGGACCCTTATCTGAGGGCAGAGCGGATGCCTCATATCTGGTGCTCCGGCTGCGGCCTGGGCCTGGTGGTAAACTGCTTCTTAAGGGGGCTGATTCAATCCAGGCTCGCGTTGGATAAGGTCGTCGTAGTTTCGGGAATAGGTTGCGCCGGCAGGGCAGCCGGCTATATCAATCTGGACTCATTCCACACCACTCACGGCCGAGCCATACCATTTGCTACCGGGTTAAAGCTGTCCAACCCGGAGTTAAAGGTCGTGGTGATAAGCGGTGACGGCGACCTGACCGCTATCGGGGGGAACCACCTTATTCATGCCGCCCGCCGCAACGTTGATATCACAGTACTTTGCATCAATAACTTTATCTACGGGATGACCGGAGGGCAGGTCGGACCGACGACGCCACTGACGGCACGGACAACTACCTCGGTGGGAGGAAACATAGATCAGCCGTTTAATATCCCTTATCTGGCAGCGGCCAGCGGAGCTGCCTATGTAGCTCGGTGGACAACGGCGCAGGTCATCAGACTACAAAAGAGTATTACCGAAGCATTGCTCAAGAACGGGTTCAGCCTCATCGAGATAATTACTCCCTGCCCGACCTATTACGGGCGGATGAACAAGCAGAGGACCGGGCTGGAGCAAATGAAATACTACCGCGACAACAGTATCGTCAAGTCCGGAATCGACCCCAAGCACGCCGGCATTGAGTTTAACGGGCCGATAATTGTGGGGAGGTTTGTTGACTAGACCCAGATACTGACTGTTTCCTGTTATTCTGGGCCCGGGGGATAATATGATGGCGAAGCGGGAGGAAATAAGGTTATGCGGATATGGCGGCCAGGGTATTATACTGGCTGGTCATATCATCGGGCAGGCAGCATCCATATTTGAGCATAAATATGCCACCTACATCCGAGACTATGGCCCAGAGGCAAGAGGCGGTACCTGCCGGGCCGACCTGGTTATCTCTGATGAAGAGGTGGTTTATCCCTATATCAGTGCCCCTTCCGTTCTGGTGGCGATGTCCCAGCAGGCCTATGATAAATACCATATTGAAAACAACGAGGATGCCCTGGTAATCATCGATGATGGCCTGGTCAAACCGGTACCGAACAAACACAGGGTTCTGGCAATACCGGCCAGGCGAATCGCCGAGGAATTGGGCAGGGTGATGGTAGCTAACATCGTAATGCTAGGATTCCTCACCGCCGTAACCGATATTGCTACTGCCGATTCAATGAAGAAGTCCCTCATGGCTACTGTTCCCAAGGGAACGGAAGATCTGAATATGGAGGCATTTGAGAGAGGCTACGCTTACGGCCTGAAGAAAGCAGGCAGAGACTGACACTTGCCCAGTGGTGAATCAGGATAGATACTTTAGCTTGGCTAATTGGCCTCCTCATTTTCTTTCCCGTATTTTTTCTCTTTCTCTATTTAATATTCAGCTTGAGCCCAAAAAACCCGACAAAACATGTAATTGGGGGGCAGACGGGTGGTATAATTAGCCTAAAGGGCAAAAGCAGGGTGACAGCCGTGCACGAGGCAATGCTCTACGACAAGCTGGGGGAGCAGAGGGTAAGGTGCAATACCTGTCAGTGGCGCTGTATCATTAACCCGGGCATGTTCGGCGTCTGCCGTATTTACCGGAACCAGGACGGCACACTCTATAACCTTAATTATGCCAGCGTCTCTTCATTGGCCGCTGACCCCATTGAAAAGAAACCGCTGTTCCACTTCTTTCCGGGAAGCTTGGCCCTGTCTCTAGGCAGCTGGGGATGTAACTTTCACTGTCTGGACTGCCAGAACTGGAAAATTTCCTGCCCGGAGCCCCCCCAGTATTGTCATACTCAACGCCAGGTTCTGCCGGAGGAGGCAGTGGCAATGGCAAAAAGCCACCACTGCGCTGGTATTGCCTGGACATACAATGAACCGAGCATATGGTTCGAGTATACCCTTGACTCAGCCCGGCTGGCTAAGAAGAACAACCTGTATACCGTCTATGTCACCAACGGCTATCTCACCCCTGAGGCGCTGGATACCATCGGTCCCTATCTGGATGTCTGGCGTGTCGACATTAAGGGTTTCTCCGATTCCCTGTACCGTAGCCTGGCTAGGATCAAAAACTGGCGGGGTATTCTCAAAGTCGCCCGACGGGCAAAGGACAGGTGGCGGATGCACGTTGAGGTAGTCACCAACATTATTCCCACCATGAATGACGACGATAAACAGCTCCGGGGAATCGCCAGCTGGATACGAGAGGAACTGGGTGAGCTAACGCCCTGGCACGTGACCCGTTTCTACCCCAACTATAATCTAACTCACCTTCCACCAACACCACTTACCACCTTGGAGCATGCCTGTGACATCGGCAGAGAAACCGGCCTCAAGTTTGTTTATGTTGGTAATGTGCCAGGACACCGCAGCGAAAGTACCTTCTGCTACTCATGTGATAAACCGGTTGTGGAGAGGGTAGGCTATCAGGCAAAGGTAGTCGGGCTGGCAGATTCAAGGTGCCGGTCCTGCGGGGCAGAGCTTAACTTCAGGACATCCGGGGGAAAGGAGGAATATCGTGGTTAGGCATCCCGTTGTCGCCGGGCAATTCTACCCGGCTCAAGCCTCCCGGCTTAGCCGGATTATTTCCGGGATGGTTGATGATCAAGCGGAGAAAGAAGATGTAATCGGCGTGGTCTCACCCCATGCCGGCTATCCGTACTCAGGACCGGTCGCCGCCGCCGCTATTTCCCGAATCAAATTTAAGGACACCTTTGTTATCTTAGGACCCAATCATACCGGTATGGGAAAGGCTCTCAGCATCATGACCGTGGGTAGCTGGGAAACGCCTCTGGGTAGTATCGAGATTGATACTGAACTGGCCGGGCAGATATTGACTGATTCCAGATATCTGGAAGAGGATGATAAATCGCACCAGTACGAGCACTCCATTGAGGTACAGATACCATTCTTACAGTATTTTAGCAAGGACTTCAGGATAGTGCCTGTCGCATTCTCTTATCACAGCCCTGCCGCCTATAAGGATGTCGGTAGGGCAATCGCCCGGGCGGTTAAAGACACGGAGAAAGGGGTGGTAATCATAGCCTCGAGTGATATGACTCACTACGAGCCGCAAGAGTCGGCCAGGCAGAAGGACAATAAGGCTATTGAAGCGATACTGGATCTGGACGAGGATGAACTCCTGAGGCGGGTTGATGAGTTCGGTATCTCGATGTGCGGCTACGCTCCGACGGTGGCTCTCATTACTGCTGCCAAGGCACTGGGGGCAACCAGGGCTGAGCTGGTCAGATACCAGACCAGCGGCGATGTCACCGGGGACTACTCCTCCGTAGTCGGCTACGCAGCCATAACAATCAAGGGTATGTCCCCGCTGGCTAAACTGGCTAAGATGGCTGTGGAGACCTATGTCAGAGATGGAGAGACTCTAAAGCCCGAAGAACTTACCGCCGAGATGAAGGAGAGAGCAGGGGTGTTTGTCTCCATCCATAAGCTCGGGAATTTGAGGGGATGTATCGGCACCTTTGAACCCGATACCGAGAATGTGGCCGAGGAGACCATCGTCAATGCGGTAAGCTCTGCAACCAGGGACCCCCGTTTCTCACCAATTAGCCCCGGTGAGCTAAAAGACCTTGACTATAATGTGGATGTTCTTACTACTCCGGAGCCGGTGGAGGGTAAAGACCAGCTTAACCCTAAGGAATATGGAGTTATCGTTGAGTCCGGCCTCAGGAGGGGGCTGCTTTTGCCTGACCTGGAGGGGGTTGACAGTGTGGACTACCAGATTAGTATCTGCCGCCAGAAGGCCGGGATACTGCCTGACGAGCCGGTAAAACTTTACCGCTTCCGGGTAAAACGGTATAAATAACCACTAATAACCAGGGAGAGGGGACTTATCCCTAAAGACTGAATTACTACCCATCTTTCTGAGATGATGATGAGCGGTCCGGCATGATATTATCGGCCGGTTATCGCCGTTTAGGCGACAGGAGGGTGCTATGGATATGTTTGAGCAGAAATCTAATGAAAAAAAGGACATGGAGGCACCGCTGGCCACCCGGATGAGGCCAACAACCTTCAGCGACTTCGTTGGTCAGGAGCACCTTATCGGCAGCGGCCGTGTCTTGCGTAAGGCTATCGAGACAGGTAAGATACCCTCGATTATCCTGTGGGGGCCACCGGGCAGCGGCAAGACTACATTAGCCTACATTATCGCCGATTCCACCGAGTCACACTTCAGCCCGATCAGCGCCGTCAATGCCGGCGTAGCTGACCTGCGACGCATCATAGAAGAGGCCAAGGAACGCCACAAGATTCTCCAGAAGCAGACGATACTCTTCATCGATGAGATTCACCGTTTCAATAAGGCCCAGCAGGACGCCATACTGCCCTATGTTGAGGACGGTACGGTTGTCCTCATCGGCGCTACCACGGAAAATCCGTCCTTTGAGGTCATCTCCGCCCTCATATCACGGTGTCAGGTTCTTACCCTTAATCCACTTACCGAAGACGAGATTCAACTGATAATCCTAAGAGCGCTCAAGGACACGATACGTGGTTTGGGTGCGCTAAACATCGAGATAGACAAGGATGCTCTGCACCATCTTATCGCTGCCTCCAATAACGATGCCCGGGTGGCTCTTAATAGCCTGGAGATGGCGGCCATGGCAACACCGCCTGACGCCGACGGTAAGCACCACATTTCTCTGGCAACCATCGAGGATGCCATCCAACACCGGGCACTACGCTACGACAAGGATGGCGAAGTCCACTATAACACCATATCCGCCCTGCACAAGTCGATGCGCGGCTCGGACCCGGATGCCACATTGTACTGGCTGGCACGTATGCTGGAAGCGGGAGAAGACCCCCTCTATATTGCCCGCCGCCTAATCCGCTTCGCCTCGGAAGATGTCGGGATGGCCGACCCCCAGGCGCTGGTGGTCGCTATAGCAGCCCAGCAGGCGGTTCATTTCCTCGGTATGCCTGAGGGCAACCTTGCCCTGGCCGAGGCTGCTGTCTACCTGGCTACCTCTGCCAAGAGCAACTCCTTATATCAGGCATATTCCAGAGTCCAGGAAGAGGTCAGACAGAGCTCTAATGAGCCGGTGCCACTACACCTGCGCAATCCGGTGACGCCTCTAATGAAAGATGAGGGCTACGGCAAGGGGTATAAATATGCCCATGACTACCCCGGCCACTTCGTCATGCAACAGAACCTGCCCGATTCCCTGCAGGGCAAACACTACTACATTCCGAGCGACCAGGGTTACGAAAAGAAGATTATCGACCGTCTCAAATCCTGGTGGCGTGACTTCGGAAAGCCGTCCGAGACTAAGGAAACCGGAGATTACTGAGCCTGACTAACGCCGCCTTGATGATTACTTTTACACATCAAAAGGGCTTCAGGCGCTGTTCCATGGGACAGTTTTATCTAAATTGTTTAGGAAATATTTAGAAAGCGGGGGAAATATTTAGTTTTTGTTTAGATCTTTTGCGGTACTATAGCAGATAACAAAGCGCCGGGGAGCGTGAGCCTCTAGTAGTTCAAGTAAGGGTTTAGAGAAGGGTAAGAGTGATTACCACTGTTGTTACGGCAGCAACTATAACGACTATTACTACAGTTACTACCACTACGGTTACTACTGTCGCTACGGTACTTGCTATGGGGCTCGGGGCCGCGGTAGGCATAGTAGCGATCGTTGGTTTTGGTATTCTCTTGGGTACCAAAGAACTAGCCGGTGCGGTACGGACTCGCTCCGGTGCTTCGCTGCGAATGACCAGGTTCCTCAGTGTTGGTATCTGGCCGCTGGCAATAGCCTTCGGTGTTTTTGTCGCCACCAGAGTTATTGAGATAGTAGCTTAAAGGAAGGGAATAACCAGAAACAGCATTACATTAGTGAGACCATGAGCCAGGGTCACTCCGAGGAGCGACCCTGTTCTTTTTACTAACCAGGCGAAGAACATCGCTACGGCAAAGACGAAGATTACATCAATCCAGGATTGAAAACCCATGTGCATGACACCGAATAGTACGCTGACGTAGATTATTCCCCACCAGCCACCGATTGACTCCGCAGCAGTACGCTGTAGTACCCCGCGAAAGATGAATTCTTCGACAAAGCCGGTAGTTGCCGCGAGCACCAGGGCAATCGGCAGCACTACGGCCCAACCGAGTTGGCTAACCATCGGCTCGGGCTTCAGGATAAGATACTCCAGCCAGCCGAGAAGAAACCCGCTCGATGCTATCCCCAGCTGCAGGGGAATCGACCTGAGCGGCCTGATGGTAAGGCCAACCTCGTTCCTTTTGTAACCCATGAGGCGCATTACCATGAACCCACCGACCAGCGGCGGAGCATAGATAATAGGAAATCGCAGAAGCGGGGTAACCTGAATCAGGGATAGAATCAAGCTTAAGTCTATTATCCGTAGCAGAGGCAACACCGTCAACGACAGGGCAAGCTGCTGGCGATGCCGGTCGCTGCTCCTCGCGGCGAGCACGATTAACATCGCCATTATTACCGTATGCCCCACCACCCCCCACAGGGGATGAAGGAACATGGTAACTATCTCGGCGCCAGTAATCGCCGCCAGATAGACTACCGCTTCCTTCACTATGCTCTTCGGTTGCTCAGCTACAGCTTCCGCATTCATTGAGACGTTACCGGTTAGCGCAGTCTTTCTATGGCAAGCTCAGCAGCCCGCTTTCCGGAGAGAAGCATACCGCCGAAGATAGGACCCATTCTGGGAGTGCCGCAGACAGCATTAGCC